>JBDSVO010000019.1:0-6710 GCA_039927215.1 Gemmatimonadaceae bacterium | reverse complement strand
CGATTCCGGCGCTCGTCGATCAGGTGTCAGCGAGCGAGCGGCGCACAAAGCTTGGACGCGAGCCGTTCTCGGTCCATACGGTCGAGCACGTGCTGGCAGCAGTCGCCGCCCATGGGATCGACGATCTGACGATCGAGATGAGCGGACCCGAGCCGCCGATTCTCGATGGTAGCGCCGCCGCATTCTTCGAAGCTCTGGCGTCGGCCGGTCTTGCGACTATCGGGGGCCAACCGGATTATTTGAGTCTCACCGAGCCGGTGAGGATCATCGACGGTGATTCCGTCTACGAAGCGTATCCTTCGCCAGGGCTGGAGCTGGATGTTACGATCGAGTTCGACCACCCGAAAATCGGGCGGCAGAATTCACGATTTGGCATCGATAGGGACACATTTCAAAGAGAGCTCGCGTCCGCGCGGACCTTTGGCTTCGTTCACGAGGTCGAGTCCTTGCGCGAAAAGGGGCTGATAAAGGGCGCTTCACTCGAGAACGCGGTGGTGCTCGACGAATCCACTGTCTTGAGCGGACCGCTCAGGTGGAAGGATGAGTTCGTCAGGCACAAGATGATGGACTGTGTGGGCGATCTGGCGCTGGCCGGCGCCCACGTTCGCGCGCGCGTCGTTGCGTTGAGACCAAGCCATCGAGGAACGGTGACGCTGGTGAGAGAGCTGGTTCGAATGGGAATACGCTCTTCGGGAGATGGTGCACGCGCGGTTGCGGCCGCGAAAAAACGAGACAAGGGGAGGGGAGTCGTGTACGGAATTGAAGACATCATGAAGGTTCTGCCACACCGTTATCCCTTTTTGCTGGTCGATCGCATTCTCGAGATCGAGGAGAACAAGCGCATCGTCGGGCTGAAGAACGTCACGATCAACGAGCCGTTCTTCGCCGGCCACTTTCCGGGCCATCCGGTAATGCCGGGCGTTCTCATTATCGAAGCGATGGCGCAGGTTGGCGGGATGCTGCTGATGGGATCGGTCAAGGATGCCGGAAGCAAGGTCGTGTACTTCATGTCGCTCGACAACGTAAAGTTTCGCCGGCCAGTGAAGCCCGGGGATCAGATTCGGTTCGAGCTCGACGTGATTCAGATTCGCGGTCCTGTCTGCAAGATGAGGGGAGTCGGCAAAGTCGATGGTGAGATTGTCGCAGAAGCCGACATGGCCGCGATGGTTCGCGACAAGTGAAACGAGGCGCCGCGATTCATCCGAGCGCAATTGTCTCTTCGAAGGCGGTGCTTGGATCGCGCGTTGAAGTGGGACCGTTCGCGATCATCGGCGAGGGATGTGAAGTCGGTGACGATTGTGTGATCGCCGCTCGGGCAACTCTGGAGCGCGACGTTCGTCTCGCTCCGGGAGTAAAGATTGGAATCGGCAGCGTAATCGGCGGCCCTCCGCAGGATTTGAAATACGCCGGTGAGCCAACCACGGTCGAGATCGGCGAA
Source organism: Gemmatimonadaceae bacterium (assembly GCA_039927215.1). Classification (GTDB taxonomy): domain Bacteria; phylum Gemmatimonadota; class Gemmatimonadetes; order Gemmatimonadales; family Gemmatimonadaceae; genus UBA4720. Next base: position 5,272 of record JBDSVO010000019.1, on the reverse strand, counting down.
GGCACAGTCGTGAGGGAATACTCGACGATCAACCGCGGAACGTCCCAGTCGTTCGAGACCTCGGTGGGCAGCAACTGCCTGCTTATGTCTTATGTCCATCTCGCTCACGACTGTCACATCGGGGACGGAGTGATCCTCGCGAACGGGGTGCAGCTTGCGGGTCACGTCATCATCGACGACAAAGCGACTATCTCTGGCCTGTCAGCGGTGCACCAGTTCGTTCGCATCGGCCGTTTCAGCTTCATCGGTGGCTGCTCGCGTGTGTCCAAGGACATTCCGCCTTTCCTCAAGGCGGTGGGAAACCCGGTGAAGCTGTATGGACTCAACAGTATCGGCCTCCAGAGAAACGGATTTTCGGAGAGCGTCGTGCTCGAGCTCAAGCGGGCGTATCGACTCTTTTTCAGGTCGGACCTGAACCTTTCGCAGGCAACGCAGCGTGCAGAAGGCGAGCTCGAGCAGTATCCGGAAGTTGCGGAGCTCATTCAATTCGTGGCGGCAAGCGAGCGCGGGGTCGTGATTTGACGCCTCCGATTCGAATTGGCGTCGTCGGTGCCGGGAGCCTGGGCTACCACCACGTTCGAATCCTGCGCGACGTAGAGGGAGTTCGCCTCGCGGGTTTTGTGGACGATCGGCCCGAGCGCGCGTCGCAAGTCGCGACAGAGCTCGGCGTGAAAGCATATCGCGATGTCGCATCGCTACTCGAAGACGTGGATGCGGTGACGATCGTCGTTCCCACTCCGGCACACTTCCGCGTCGCAAAACTTGCGCTCGAGCTCGGGAAGCACGCGTTCATCGAAAAGCCTATCACAACCACGCTGGACGAAGCGGATGAGCTGCTGTCTATCGCAAAACACACCGGCGCAATCATCCAGACCGGCCACGTTGAGCGGTTCAACCGGGCAGTGCGCGCCGCGCTCCCATACGTGTCGGGCCCCAGATTCATAGAAAGCGAGCGGCTCGCGTCGTTCAATCCTCGTGGCTCAGACGTCGCTGTCGTCCTCGACCTGATGATCCACGACATCGATCTGATTCTGACGCTCGTGAATGACACGACGGAGTCAATCACGGCTGTCGGAGTTCCGGTTCTCACGCCGATGCTGGACATAGCGAACGCACGCGTCACGTTCACTTCGGGCGCGGTCGCGAACATCACATCGAGTCGTATCTCGCGCGAGCGCGTCCGCAAGATTCGAATCTTCCAGCACAGTGGATATATCTCTCTCGACCTGGGTGCCGGCACGGGCGAATTCTTTCGCCTGAAACAGCGAATGGACACGAGCAATCCGCCGTCGGCTCCAGTGGACATCACTGATTTTGTAGACCGGATAAAACTCACAGCTCCTGAAGGCGAGCCGCTGCGCCTCGAGTTCGAGAGCTTCATAGCGGCGATTCGCGGTGACGGTCCGGTTATCGTGACTGGAGAAGAAGGACGACGAGCGCTCGCTGTGGCGCTCAAGATCGTAGCGGAAATCGAGCGAACCGCTCCCGCATTTGCCGGAGAGCTGGCCGCGATACGTGCCTGACGTCCTCATTGTCGCTGGTGAAGCGTCGGGGGACCTTCATGCGGCTGGAGTAGCCGAAGAGCTGCGTCGTACCAGGCCCGCGCTGAAGCTCGTCGGCGTTGGCGGCCCTAAAATGCGCGATGCGGGTGTCGAGCTGATCGCGAGCTACAATGAGATGTTGGTGATGGGTTTCGTCGAAGTGCTTCGACATCTCCCGCGCCACCTCGTGCTTCTGAACGATCTGCGATCGCGCATCGCTCGCGGTCGCGTGAGCCTCGTCGTCCTGGTGGATTATCCCGGGTTCAACATGAAGGTCGCTCGCGCGGCGGCCGACGCCGGTGTTCCCGTTCTCTACTACGTCACCCCACAGGTCTGGGCATGGGGTGCCGGGCGTCTTCCGGAGCTGGCGAAGATTGTAACTCGTGCTGCTGTGATTCTGCCGTTCGAGGAGCAGCTCCTTCGGGGATACGGGATCAACGCGACGTTCGTCGGGCATCCCTTGCTGGACCGCGCGTCAGACCTCCCCTCGAAGCCTGCCGCGCGCGCGGCGCTTGGCTTGAATCCAGACCGTCCGGTGCTCGCATTGTTTCCGGGAAGCAGGCAGCAAGAGATAAATCGTCACCTGGCCGACTTTGTCGGCGCGGCGCGGATTGTCCAGCGAGAGGTTGCCGGAATTCAAGTTGTCGTGAGTGCCGCACCGACAGTGACGATCGACCCCGCTAGCTGTCCGTATCAGCGGGTTGAATCGGCGTCCTTCACCGTGCTGCGCGCCGCTGACGCAGCGATTTGCAAGAGTGGAACGACAACTCTCGAGGCCGCGCTAGCCGATTGTCCGCTCGTTGTCGCGTACAGGACAGGTATCATTTCGTATCTGCTCGCGCGCGCAATGGTGAAGATCCCTCACATAGGACTCGTCAACGTCGTCGCCGGAAGGGAGGTGGCCCGCGAGTTCGTGCAGGACGACCTTCGGCCCGACAAGGTTGCCGCCGCACTTCTGCCATTGCTTGATGCGAGCGGCACGGAGCGTCGACGCGTGCTCGATGGACTTGCCGAGGTACGCGGCCGGCTGGGAACTCCCGGCGCGGCGGCGCGCGTCGCCGCAATTGCCAGTGAGCTGGTTCCGTGAGCAAGCCTCCCGCGCGCAAAGACGAAGAGTTTCCTCTTTCGGCGCGTCTTGCCCACGTTGCCGGCGGCGCCGCACTGCGCGCGCTCGCTGCGACATGGCGGTATCGAATTGTCGGAGACGCGCCGGTGAAGTCGGCCCGTGCGAGCGGCAAGCCGGTGATTTTTTCGCTGTGGCACGGTCAGATGCTTCCGCTGCTATGGCATCACAGGAACGAGGGAGTTGCGATCCTCATCAGCGAGCACCGCGACGGCGAGATCATCGCGCGAGTCGCAACCTCACTCGGCTACGGTCTGATTCGCGGGTCAACGACGCGTGGCGGTGACAGAGCCTTGCTCACGCTCGCCAGGAAGCTGAAAGCCGGAGTTGATGCGGCTGTCACACCGGATGGTCCGAAAGGTCCCGCGCGGAGCTACGCGCCCGGCGCCCTGATCGCCGCTCAACGCTCCGGCGCATTGATAGTTCCAATCGCTGCTCATGCGAGCAGCGCGTGGCATCTGTCCAGCTGGGACAGCTTCATGATCCCAAAGCCTTTTGCAAGAGTGACAGTGGCCTATGGTCCGCCTTCGCCAGTCGTGGCTTTAACTTCACGTGACGCGGCTGCCGAGGCGCCGGTGTTTCAGGCGATGATGGCGGAGACGGAGGGGCTCGCATGCACTTGATCGACCGGATATGGCGCGGCAACGATGCGCTCTCACGGTCGGCACGCGTTGCACTCACTCCGTTCGAGGTAGCCTACCGGGCGGTTACGGCGACACGAGGATGGATGTACGACCACTCGCTGCTTCGCGTGAGGCCATCGGCAGTTCCCGTGGTGAGTGTCGGCAACTTATCGGTCGGAGGGACAGGCAAAACGCCATTTGCTGCGTGGCTTGCGGCAGAGCTCGCGAAGAGAGGTGCAGAGCCCGCAGTTGTCCTGCGCGGATACGGCGGTGACGAGGCGCGCGTTCACGCCCGTCTCAATCCCGAGATTCCAGTCGTTATCGAGCCGCAGCGGGCGGAAGGAATCCGGCGAGCCGCCGCAAACGGAGCGACGGTCGCCGTTCTCGACGATGCGTTTCAGCATCGCGCCGCGGGGCGTGCTGTCGATGTCGTGTTGATCTCCGCTGAGCAGTGGCGCGCGACGCCGAGGCTGCTGCCGGCCGGACCGTGGAGGGAGCCTTTCCGTGCCCTCCGGCGCGCATCGATCGCGGTGATCACGCGAAAGACCGCGGACGATGCGACCGTGGGCGAGCTGGCGAAGACGATACGCGATGCCGCCCCGCAGCTGCCGCAGGCTGTCGTTCACTTCACACTCGATGAGCTTCGACTCGCGTCCGGCACCGCGGCCAGCAATGTGTCGCCACTCGCCGAGCTGGCGCGAAAATCAGTCGTTGCGATCGCAGGTATTGCGGATGCCGACGCCTTTTTTCGACAAATTGCGGAAGCCGGCGGCCAGGTCGAGCCCCACCCTTTTCCTGACCACCACCGCTACACGACGGGCGACATCGCCGACATCGTTTTGCGTCCGCGCGGAGACGATATCGTTTTTGTTTGCACTCTCAAAGACGCAGTAAAACTCGGTGTTTTGTGGCCTGCCACGGCACCACCATTATGGTATGTTTCACAGGCTTTGAAGGTGGAAAGCGGGGAGGAAGCAATCGAGAAGCTTTTGACCGAGCTTGCCCCGAACTCAACCGAAGGTAGCTGACGCCCGCGCCAGTCGTCTCCGAATCCATCACCCCACTCATGGCCACTGATCTTCGGCTGCGATCTGAATCAATAGTCGGTCCGGATAAGGACACCTTTCTCGACGAGGAGAATCCGTTCGAAGCAATGATGCTTCGCTTTGACCGCGCTGCTGAGCTTCTCGACCTGGAGCCCGGACTGTATCGGGTGCTCCGAAATCCGGAAAAACAAATCATCGTGTCCATCCCCGTGATGCGGGACACCGGAGAAGTCGAGGTGTTTACGGGGTTTCGTGTTCTTTACAACACGTCGAGAGGTCCTGCAAAAGGCGGGATCAGGTTCGACACGCAGGTCACGCTCGAGGAAGTAAAAGCTCTGGCGGCGTGGATGACGTGGAAGTGCGCTGTCGTGAACATTCCGTTTGGCGGCGCGAAGGGCGGTGTGGTCTGCGACCCGCACACGATGAGCATCGGCGAGCTCGAGCGACTGACCCGCCGCTACACGGCCGGAATCATCAATGTCCTCGGACCGGACTCCGACGTTCCAGCTCCGGACGTGAATACGAACGAGCGTGTGATGGCCTGGATCATGGATACGTATTCGATGCACGTCGGTCACACAACTACAGCTGTAGTTACAGGGAAGCCCGTGGAGATGGGCGGATCCCTCGGTCGCCGCGAAGCCACCGGACGCGGCTGCATGATCGTCACGAAGGAAGCGCTGGCACACCTCGGCATGCCCGTCAAGGGCACGACGGTCGCTGTGCAGGGCTTCGGTAACGTCGGCTCTGTTGCTGCTCAGCTCCTTGCCGCCGAGGGATGTAAAGTCGTCGCTATCGGGGATCGATCGCTCTCGATCTACAATCCGGATGGCATCGATATTGACGACGCTATCGAGCACATGAGAAAGAACCGGCATCTCCACGGGCTTCCCTGTAACTACAGCTGTAGTTGTGTGACCGACGTGCATCGAATACGTA
>JBDSVO010000018.1:0-3898 GCA_039927215.1 Gemmatimonadaceae bacterium | reverse complement strand
ATCGCAAGCTTCACGATCACGATGACGTTATTGAATCGTGCCGACTCCTTGATGCCGATCACGAGCAGAGCTGTCACCAAGCCGACCAGTATCATCGCGGGAAGGTTGACCACTCCCTGGACCGTGGAATATTTGCACACCTCTCCGGCGGCGACGCTGATCACTTCGTTTGTCGTGGGATTGAAGCAGATCTGCGACGCAACGAGGTTGTGCGTCCCTACAACGCTCAGAGGCGCTCCCGTGAACTGAACCGGTATCCGGAAGCCCAGCTCATTCATGAAAGCCGAGAAGTAGCCTGACCAGCCGACCGCCACGGTCGCGGCGCCAAAAAGATACTCGAGGATGAGATCCCAGCCGATGATCCACGCTACCAGCTCGCCGAGCGTCGCATATCCGTACGTGTACGCGCTGCCTGCGATTGGAATCATCGCAGCAAATTCGGCGTAACAAAGCCCGGCGAACAGACAGCCGAGCCCCGCGAGGATAAACGAATAGACGATTGCCGGTCCGGCATAGTTCGCTGCCGCCGTTCCGGTCAGAACGAAAATTCCAGCGCCGATGATAGCGCCGATGCCAAGTGTTGTGAGGTTCAGGGCACCGAGCGCACGTCTAAGAGAGTGCTCGCCTTCTTCGGCGCCGGCTTCGGCCTGCAGGCTGGAAATGCTCTTCTTGGTCCAAATACCCATGCGATTCTCCGGAAATCGGCGGACGTGGGACGAACAGGGGACCCGGCGAGGCCGAGCAGAATCTACGCCTGCTATACAGTAGACAACGCGAATCGTGGAGAAGTTGCTGCGCGAAGTCCGAGCTTGTCAAGGAAACACCCAGCCAATCGGCGCACCCTTACAACTTTGCTACAACGGCAACTAAACGGAGTAGTTGGGCGCTTCTCGCGTAATGGTGACATCGTGCGGGTGCGACTCGCGCAGACCCGCTGCCGTGATGCGAACGAACTCTGCCTCGGTGCGCAGCTCGTCAATTGTCGCACAACCGACGTAGCCCATGCCCGCTCTCAGCCCGCCGACCATCTGGAAGAGAACGTCCGCAACCGGCCCCTTGTACGGAACGCGGCCCTCGATTCCCTCGGGAACAAGCTTCCGGGCGGACATCTCGCCTTCCTGGAAATACCGATCCGCGCTTCCGTCCTGCATCGCCGAAAGACTTCCCATTCCGCGAATCATCTTGAACCGCCGTCCCTCGAGAAGAATGGACTCGCCTGGACTCTCCTCCGTTCCCGCCAGCATCGAGCCCATCATCACGCTCGACGCACCGGCAGCAAGAGCTTTCACGATGTCACCGGAGTACTTGATTCCACCGTCGGCAATTACCGGTACGTCCCCCGCTCCTTCGACGGCGTCGAGCACGGCTGTGAGCTGCGGAACTCCAACACCGGTCACGACTCTCGTGGTGCAGATCGATCCGGGTCCGACTCCGACTTTCACGGCATCTACTCCACGCTCGACAAGCGCAGCGGCGCCTTCCCGAGTCGCAACATTTCCCGCGATGAGCTGAATGTCCGGGAACATCTCGCGAACGTCGGCAACGGCGTCGAGAACACCGCCGCTGTGACCATGCGCGGTGTCGATCACGAGCACGTCTACACCAGCGTCCACAAGCGCCTTCGCGCGATCGCGATATTCCGTCGCGCCAATGGCAGCGGCTACTCGCAGCCTTCCGTGCTCGTCCTTGTTCGCATTCGGAAATGCTCGGCGCTGGTGGATGTCGCGTGCGGTGATCAGTCCGCGAAGAGTTCCCTGCTCGTCGACAACCAGCAGCTTTTCGATCCGATGCTTGCCGAGCACACGCTCCGCGTCATCCAGCGTCGTGCCAACCGGAGCGGTCACCAGCTGTGACGTCATCGCTTGCGATATCGCCTGATCGAGATTTCGCTCGAACTGCAGATCGCGATTGGTAATGATTCCAACCAGGCGGCCTTCCCGATCGACGATTGGAAGTCCGGAGATTCGGAACCGTGTCATCAGCGAGGCGGCTTCACGAAGCGTGGCTTCGGGAGGCAGCGTGATCGGATTGAGGATGATTCCGCTCTCCGACCGTTTGACGCGATCGACCTCTGCAGCCTGCCGGTCAATTGACATGTTCTTATGGATGACACCGATGCCGCCACCGCGCGCCATCGCCATCGCCATCTCCGCTTCCGTCACGGTATCCATCGCAGCCGACGCGAATGGAACGTTGAGTCGGATGCTCCGCGTGAACCGGGAGCTCGTGCTCACGTCCTTCGGATGAACTACCGAGTGTCGGGGCGCGAGGAGAACGTCGTCAAACGTCAGAACAACGTCTTGCCGGACACGCGCTGGGACTCTATCCGAGTTGCCGTCATCGGGCTGCTCGCGAAAACGCGAAGGCCCGCTGCCGGTTGCTGCCGGTTGAGCGGGCCTTGATGTCGGACGAGTTGTAGTCGCCATAGTTAAAGGTACGCGACGGACCTCCTCGAGTCCAGATGGACAGAGGACTACCTCCTCGGCCTCGAACTCGGGCTCAGGTAACTTCTCAGGAATGCCAGAGTCGCGTTCCAGCTCTCCCGCGCCTCGGGAGTGTCGATGCGATTGAATGAATGGCCGCCGGGAGGATCGGTCCATTCGCGATAGGAGAACAAACCGGCGCGGTCCTTTCCGGCGACCACCATGGAGTCACGCAGATTGCGATTCTCGATGATGAACACGTCGTCGTCATTGGTCGCCGCATGGACGAGAAGAGGAGTTTGCAGCTTTCGCGCGTGTGCGACTGGGGAGCGCTCCAGGTAAGGCTGCGGCCTTTCCGCGAGTGTCCCACCAAACGCCTTTTGCGCGGCGAACATTCTCTCGTACGTCGCCGCGTGAGTCCGAATCCTGGCCGGCAGATCTGCGACGGGAACGTGCGCCACCGCCACTTTGAAAAGCTCAGGCCTCCTGAATATCGCGTGCAGGGCAATGAACCCGCCGTGGCTCCATCCGATAATGCCGAGCCGCCCGACGTCGGCGTACTGCACGAACGATCGCAGGTAATCGCGCGCCGCAATCACATCTTCAACTTCCTTGCCGCCGTAGTCGATCGAATCGTAAAACGCCCTTCCGTAGCCGGTGCTGCCGCGGTACTCCGGCGCAATGATGACGTATCCCTCGCGCACCAGAGACCGGATGTGGCGCACGTAGAGATCCTTCAGGTCGCTGTGAATGCCATCGTGCACGAAGAGAAGCGCGGCATGCCTGCGATCCGTGTCTCGAGGTGCAAACAAGTACGCCGGGATCGGAAGCTTGTCGGCGCCGCTGTAAATGAGCTTCCGCACGATCATCTCGCTGCCGAGCTGTGTCATGAAAGACACGTCGGTCAGCTGCTTTGACAGTCGCTGGATGTCGAACTGATCCGGCGGCGTTGAAGGCGTCGGCGGCGGCGGGGGGGGAATCGGCGGCGGCTGACGGCCGCCCGGTGCAGCGCCGACTTGTTGCGGAAGCGTGAGCGACGGCGCGGGTGGCGGTGCAGGTGCGCGCGCGACCGGCCATGACCACGCGGCGCACGAAGTAAATGCGCAGCAGCACCCGGCGATTAAGAGCCTTTTTATTGAACGCACTCTCACGGCGTTGGCTTGAACGTTACCGCGAGCGCGAAGACGCATCAGGGCTGGCGCGCCAGCCTCAGTACGGAAGCGGCTCGTCGGCTACCGGGCGGGATGTTCCGCCGAATGCGATACTCACCTGCTTTACGATTGATCGTGCGTATGTCGAGCCCACGGGAGCCCCAAGGTGCCGGCTCGCGCGGCCCGTGCCACGTGAAGGAACAAACCGATTCTCGACTGTCAGCAACACGCGATACGAGTTCGGCGCACCTGCTGCCTTGTTGGCACGCCCGGTCAGCTTTACTCGCGAGATGATCTCGTAACCACTCGCGCGCTCCTGGTCGT
>JBDSVO010000017.1:0-8697 GCA_039927215.1 Gemmatimonadaceae bacterium | reverse complement strand
CTCTGGCACGTGCGGCTCACCGCGCCACAGTATCCCGAAGGACTGGGGATGAACATCCGCATCAACACCGTAGAGGGCGCAACCGAAACCGATCTCAATAACATCAATGGATTGAATCATTACATCGGAATGAAGGTGATCGATCCACAAACGATTCCGGAGCTGAGATTCATGCCGTGGGTTGTGGGGGCGCTGATTCTTTCCGGACTGGTTGTGGCCGCGGTGGGTCGCCGGAAAATCCTCTACTTCTGGCTGGCCGGCTTTCTCACTCTCGGCATCGTCGGGCTGATCGACTTCTGGCGCTGGGAGTATGACTACGGGCACAACCTTGACGCGGCAACGGCGATCATCAAGATCCCGGGTATGTCGTACCAGCCACCGCTGATCGGCACGAAGCAGCTGCTCAACTTCCAGGCAGTCTCGCTGCCGGGCACCGGTGGTATTCTTGCCTTTGTCGCGTTTGTGCTCGGCCTCTTCGCCGTCATTCTCGTTGTGCGACAGAGCAGGGCCGCGAAAACATCCGCGATCTGATCGCGGACGAATTTTTCGGTCTGCCTTTATGCCCTCGCCAGCGATTCTGTTCGCGTTATGCCTTGTTTGCGGCAGCGCATCCGCACAGCAGACAATCACTGTATCCCCATCGGGCAGAATCCGCTCGATTACGGCGGCAATCGCCGCCGCCCATCCGCATGACCGGATACTCATCAAGACCGGCGTGTATCGCGAGCCGACGATCGTCGTTGGTAAGCCGGTCGAGATCGTGGGCGAAGGATTCCCGGTTCTCGACGGTCAGTCGGCACGGCCGATCATGACCATCACCGCCGATAGCGTCACGGTCCGCGGGATTCACTTCCAGCACGTCGGCTCGAGCTTCGTCGAAGACTGGGCCGCGGTGCGAGTCACGAGCGCCAGCGCGTGCGCCCTGGAGAACAACGTCATCGACGACGCCTTCTTCGGTATCTACCTCGCGCGCGTTACCGAGTGCTCGATTAAAGGGAACGTCATTCGCGGACGCCACTCGCGCGAGATGGCTTCGGGGAACGGGATCCACATCTGGCAGTCGAGCGAGATCGACATCGTCCGGAACCGCATCACAGGTCACCGTGACGGGATCTACTTTGAGTTCGTTCGGAACAGCACCATCACCGGCAACATCAGCGAAAAGAATCTTCGCTACGGGCTGCACTTCATGTTCTCGGACGACTGCCGCTACACGTCCAACATCTTTCGGAGCAATGGCGCCGGTGTAGCAGTCATGTTCACGCACCGGGTGCGGATGATCGCGAACCGGTTCGAGAACAACTGGGGAAGCGCGGCGTATGGTCTCTTTCTCAAGGAGATCAGCGACAGTCGGCTCGAACGGAATGTCTTCTCGCGTAACACGGTCGCCCTCGTCGCTGACGGGGCCAACCGGCTGCAGGCGATCGAAAACGAGTTCACCGACAACGGCTGGGCTGTAAAGCTCGAAGCGAGCACGGACGAAGCGTTCTTTTCCCGAAACAACTTCACGGGCAACACGTTCGACGTCTCGACGAACAGCTCCCGCCAGTCCGGGACATTCGCCGGCAACTACTGGCAGGATTACTCGGGATACGATCTCGACAGAAACGGCGTAGGTGATGTGCCTTTTCGTCCGGTGCGTCTGTTTTCCGTCATCGTCGCGCAGAACTCGCCCACAATCATTCTCCTGCGAAGCCCGTTCGTGCGACTGCTCGATACAGCCGAGCGGATGATTCCTGCGCTTACGCCGGAGCTGCTGGCGGATGCATCGCCGGCGATGCGGCGGATCAGATGGTAGAAATCCAGGGGCTGCGTAAAAGGTTCGGCCGACTCTGCGTTCTCGACGGAGTCGACTTGAGCGTCGCGCGCAACCGCGTGACTGCCATTGTAGGTCCGAACGCGGCCGGCAAAACGACGCTTATCAAGACGATTCTGGGGCTCACTCGCGCGGATAGCGGCACTATCCGAGTGAACGGAAAAACCGTAGATGGATGCGAGGATTACAGGGCGCACATCGGCTACATGCCGCAGATCGCGCGGTTTCCCGACAACCTGAGCGCAAAGGATCTCTTCGAGATGTTGAAGGATCTGCGAGGTGTCACGGCCGCCGTGGACGAGCGGTTGATCGAAGCTTTCAAGCTCGACAGCGAGGTTTCAAAGCCGCTGCGCACCCTTTCCGGCGGGACGCGGCAGAAGATCAACGCGGTGATGGCGTTTCTGTTTTCTCCCGATCTTCTGATCCTCGATGAGCCGACGGCCGGCCTCGATCCGGTTGCAAGCGGCATCCTGAAGGCGAGGATTGCCGAGGAGCACGAGTCGGGAACGACGTTCATTCTGACATCCCACATCATGAGCGAGCTCGAAGAGCTGGCCGACGACGTAGTCTTTCTGCACGACGGCAGGGTGGAGTTCGCGGGTCCTGTCGCCGAAATCAAGAGTCTCACCCGCCAGGACAATTTGGAGCGCGCGATTGCCGCGATGATGCTTCGAGGAGCGGCGGCATGAGCGCGACTGCAAAGATCGCAGCGTTCGAGGTGAGGGACGTGCTCAGAAGCCGGTGGCTGATCGGTTACGCCCTATTCTTTCTCGTCGTTACGGACGTGCTGTTGCGATTCGGCAGCGGGGACAAGGCTCTCCTGAGTCTCGTAAACGTTGTGCTGTTCGTTACGCCGCTCGTCACGCTCGTATTCGCGACGGTATATCAGTACAACTCGCGCGAGTTCATTGAGCTGCTGCTCGCTCAACCGGTAAAGCGGCGCCAGCTCTTCGGCGGGCTGTTCCTGGGCGTTGCTCTTCCGCTTTCCGTGGTGTTCATCCTGAGCGTCGGCATTCCGACGATCGCGCATCGCAGCGACAACCCAGTCGCGATCGGGACCCTCGGTGCCCTGCTGGGAATCGGCTTTGCGCTCACCGCTGTTTTCACTGCCATCGCCTTTCTGGTCGTAGCGCGAATCGATGACCGGATGAAGGGCCTGGGAGTAGCGATCGTACTGTGGCTCATGTTCGCACTGCTATACGACGGACTGGTACTGTTGCTCGTGATGATCTTTGCCGATCATCCGTTAGAGCGGCCGTTGCTCGCCCTCATGGCACTCAACCCGATCGACCTCGCACGTGTCGCACTTCTGCTGCGCTTCGATGTCTCGGCGCTGCTCGGATACACGGGCGCTGTGATGCGGCAGTTCTTCGGTGGCGTTGCCGGTCTGACAATCGCCTCGAGCGCGCTAGCGGTCTGGGTGGCGATCCCACTCATATTCGCGTTCCGCGGCTTCGATCGAAAAGACTTCTGATACTCGCCTCACCACTCATTACCACCAACGGGAGCACTAGAATGACAGTTCGTGTTTTTGCCGCTATTTCAGTTGTCGTTGCAGCCGCCATTTCATGCAGCAAGGGAGAGAATGCGGCGACAACTGACACTGCTCAGGCCGCCGCACCCGCGGCTCCGTCGGTTCCGGGCGGGCCCGCGACGCCAGCGCCGGGCGGGAAAGTAATCGTCGTCGAGCTGATCACGGACGCAAAGGGAAACTATTTCAGCCCGTCGGAGATCAAAGCGCATCAAGGTGATGTGATTCGCTACACGCTGAAGATCGGTGTTCACAACGTGCACTTCCTCACCGACTCGAACAGCATCAAGACGGGTTTACCGCCGGCCAGCGAGATGCTTCAGCTGCCTGGTCAGACGTACGACGTGCCCGTGAACTTTCCGGAAGGGAAGTACTACTTCCAGTGCGATCCGCATGCGGCGCTCGGAATGAAGGGGCATCTCGAGGTCGAAGACTGACGCGCTACGCGAGGAGCTGATGGACTGGTTCGTCAAAGCATTCATCAAGGCGAGTGTCACGTGGCTCGCGCTCGGCGTCACGCTCGGCCTGGCGATAGCGATTCATCCGCTGTGGGTCATCTATCGCCCGGCGCATCTGCACATGCTTCTTCTGGGATTCGTGGCGATGATGATTTACGGCGTTGCGTACCACGTAATACCGAGATTCGTTGGCTTTCCTCTGCACAGCACGCGCGCCGCCGGATGGCACTGGTGGATGTCGAACGCCGGATTGCTGCTGATGGTCGCCGGGTTCGTGGTGCGGGCCAGATCGGGTGCCGTGGTAACGGTTCTACTTTCAGCAGGCGGCATTGTGGCCGCGCTCGGCGCCTATACGTTTGCGTACGTTCTCTGGCGCACTCTTGATGGTCCAAAGAGGAAGCTTGCTCGATCCAGGGTGACAGGAAGCAATCGGCCGAACCTGCCGCTTGCGGAGTCCTCTGCCGCGGCCGGTCAGACAACAGGCGGCGCGTAAGGAATCTCCCTACAAAACGGCTCCAAATCGCCCCTGAACTTGCGTTTTTCTCCGACCGGAAAAGCATCGGGTCCGATGCATCTTGAGGGCACAGGATCACTCAAAGCATCTCGACTCGGAGACCCCATGATTTCCAAAAAGTTAATCGCTCCCGCAGCCGGCGCAGTCGTTGTTGCAGCCGTTGCGCTCGCGCTCATTGCGGCCCGCCGCGCACCAACCTCGGAAAGCACGGATTTCGACAAAACCGTCCGTGTAACCTCGCCTGCCTACGACGCCAGACTTGCCGAGGCGTCGGATGCAGACATCAAGTCGTTTCGAATTCCGATCAAGGATGCCACGATCGAGATCGCAAATGGAGTGAAATACCAGGGCTGGACGTTTGGCGGCACGGTGCCGGGCCCCGTCATGCGTGTTCGCGTCGGCGACAAAGTTCGCGTAAACGTCATCAATCAGTCACCGATGCCGCACTCGATCGATTTTCATTCGGCGAGAATTCCCGCTAACGAAGCATATCGGACAATCAATCCAGGCGATTCGCTGGCATTCGAGTTCGTCGCGCGGGATGCCGGTGCTTACATGGTTCACTGCGGGACTCCGCCGGTGACAATGCACGTCATGCAGGGCATGTATCTGCCGATCATCGTCGATCCAAGGGGTGGTTGGGGGACAAAAGCCGACAAGGAGTTCGTTTTGGTTCAGAGCGAGTTCTACGCGAAGACAGCGGACCTCGACGGCGGTGGTGTTGCTGCGACGATGCAGCCTGATTGGGAAGCGGCAATGGCGAAGACCCCGAGCCAGGTGGTGTTCAACGGCCGGGCGTTCCAGTACAAGGATGCTCCGCTGAAGGTATCGGTGGGTGACAGAGTGAGAATCTTCGTCATCAACGCCGGCCCATCGTTCAACAGCGATTTCCACATTGTCGGCGCAATCTTCGATCGCGTCTATCCCGACGGAGATCCTGATCACGCTCTCGCGAATGTTCAGACGTACATGGTTCCCGCCGGCGGTGGTGTGGTGTTCGAGACGGTCTTCGACAAGGACGCAAGCGGCGAAGGCCTGTACCCGTTCGTGACACACAGCTTTGCCGACGCGGAAAAGGGAGCAGTTGGAATCATTCAAGTCGGCACACCAAAGAAGTTCAAGACGATGAGCCACTAGCGCCTTCAGGAGGACACTCGCAATGCTCGAGGGAGCGAAAGGGCAGGTGCGACAGCGCAGAGCAACGTCGAGGTCGAAAGAATCGCCTTCGGCGATTGCGATGGACGCACTTCGCCGAATCGTCCGGGCTCTGAGACAGGCAGATGTGAAATCGCGCGGTCGAGGCGGAATCCCCACCGCTCAGCTTTTCGTCCTGCGGCAGCTGAGGGACAAACACGCAGCGTCCATCACTGACATCTGCCGCGCGACGTTTACATCACAGAGCTCCGTCTCGGAGGTTGTCGCCAGATTGGAGGCAAAGGCGCTCTTGCGGCGTAGCAAAGCGAGCGACGACAGCAGGAGAGCTGAGCTCTCGTTGACTGAAGCCGGGCGGAAACTACTGGAACAATCGCCGCCGCCCTTTCAGGAAAAGCTTGCTTCAGCCCTGCGACGACTGTCGCGCGACGAACAGCAAGCGCCGGCGAGAGGAATGACTGCCTGGCTGCGGGAGGCCGGAATAGGCGATGCTCCGGCAACGATGTTCTTCGAGCCAGATCCGTCGTCGTCATAGTCAATTGCCTCACATAGGCGTGGGTCGCGGAAAGCCTGCGTGTGCATGGTTCGACGGTAAAGACCCGACTGGGCCTCGTTCGGTGGTCGTAATCACCGCATCAAAAAACAACGTCCCGGGCGGCGAAGTTTCGTAGGATTTTCTCGCACGAAAGTTGGCAGTTCCCCCAGATACAACACGCTTGCGACGGCGAATCCTCCGGATGAAGGACTGGGATCATCCACGGAGAGGTACATGTTCACCGACAGGAGGCTTCTCAGCGGCGGACTCATTTCGACGCTCACCAGCGGTCGCAAAACCAAAGGAATTCTTTCGGAGGCACAATGGTACATCTCCGCCTCATGGCAAGCCACTTCCAGTGATCGGTGTGCTGCTGATCCCGCTTCTGCTCATCGCTCTTGTGCGACGAAGCGATGAATTGTCGAAGCTCGGACTGTGGGCCGCGGCGGGAATAGCACTCAGCGGCGTAGTCGTCTACCTGACTGGCGAGTCGACCGAAGAGGGTGTCGAGCGACTCGCCGCTATCTCGGAGACAATGACCGAACGTCACGAGGAGGTAGCGCTGATATCGACTATCGCGCTCGGCGTATTCGGCTTGCTCGCGCTCGCGACGCCGTTTCGGATGCGAGGCAACCGGCTGCCACGCGGAATCGTTGTGTCCGCACTGTTTGGCGTGATTGCACTGAGCGGTGCGTTCGCATGGACCGCCAACCTTGGAGGGAAGATCCGTCACTCCGAGATCACCGCTGTCGCCAGTGGCGCATCAGAGGATCACGACTAGCGCTTTGCGTTGCGGAACGCACTGTACTCGATCATCCGGCGCCCAGCGATGTGAATTCTCGTTGCGCCGGCCCGGACACGGCGTCATATTCGAAGAACACCATGACAAACACACTCCGCGCCTCGACGTATTACCGCAGCTACCGGACATCCTCCGGGAGCTGTAGGCGCTTGCGTGCACGTGTGTAACTGACGTCTCCGCATGTCTCCATCAGGCTCCCGAATTCCGGGAGCCTTTTTTTGTGCCCTTCACCACTCACAGGACTGACCGATGCAACAGGTTTCTGAAAGCCCGGATGCTTTCACCGGCGACGTATCACCCGCACACGCGTGTGGCGCTCACGAGTCAGACAATCTTCCAGAGTTCATCGAGCAGCAGTGGAGCGACTACACCGCTGAGCAGCACGAAGTGTGGGGACTTCTGTACGCACGCCGGATGAAGCAGCTTGCCACCGACGGCAGCAGAGTGTTCCTGGACGGTGCGAAAGTCATCGGGCTTCGCCCGGACCAGGTGCCTGAGCTCTCCGATGTCAACGAGCGACTTTCGCGAATGACCGGATGGAACGCAGTCCCGGTTTCAGGATTTCTGCCGGCGCGAGAATTCTTTCAGTGCCTGTCAGTGCGGCGCTTTCCGACGACGATCATCGTTCGGACACGCGAGCAGATGGATTATCTGCCGGAGCCCGACATCTTCCACGACGTATTCGGCCACGTGCCGCTTCACGCCGATCCTGCGTTCGCGGATTTCCTTCAGCAGTACGGGAAGATCGCGTGCGCAGCGCGCGACGAAACCGACGTCGTGCGGATGACTCGGCTCTTCTGGTTCACGGTGGAATTCGGGCTGGTGCGCGAAGACGACCGGACGAAGGTCTACGGCAGCGGGCTCATCTCATCGCACGGCGATGCAGCCAACGCACTCGGCCCCAAATGCGAACGGCGCCCGTTCTCGCTGGACGCCGTCTTCAATCAATCGTTCGAGATCGATCACCTGCAAGACGTTCTCTTCGAAGTCGAATCGTTCGATCAGCTCTTTGCTGCTGTCAAAGAAGCCGAAGAACGGATCGTACCTTAGCACTTCCGTTTGGCGTTTTCTGCGGCTACAAGAACCTAGACTGCATCAGAGAGGCTGGTGAAGTTGAAGTCCTTTGCCTTGATCGCCGGCATCACCACCGGACCGCCAGCTTCCGTTCCTCCGAGCCGCACAGAAGGCCCGATTGCCTCGACGTTGTTCAACAGGAACAGCGGTGACTCATTGAACCGGAAATTCTTGATCGCTTTCGTGATCTTCCCGTTCTCGATGAGGAACGTTCCATCGCGCGTGAGGCCCGTGTAGAGAATCGTTCGGGGATCAACCTGGCGCAGATACCACAGACGCGTCACGAGAACTCCACGCGGCGTGGACTTGATCATGTCATCCATCGACGTCGTTCCTCCGACCATTTTCACGGACGACGGAAAGCCTGTCGGCGTCTTGCCTTGTTTCTGCGCCCAGAACCGCGAATAGACGAGCTGCTTGAGCACTCCGTTCTCGATCCACATCTGCCGAGTGAGCGGCAGGCCCTGACCGTCATACGGCTGCGCGAGAAGCTCCGGGTCCTGCGGGTCGGAGAAAATCGTAACGCGCTGATCAACCAGCTTGTCGCCGATCTTGTTTCCGCCGCCCTGCTTTGAGAACGCGCTGCGTCCTTCATCGGCGTTCCGGGCAGCAAGTGCAAAACCAACGAGCTGCACGAGATCACCAACCGCCTGCGGCTCGAGTATCACCGTATACCTGCCGGGCTCGATCGCTACGGGATTTCGCGACAGCCGGGCTTTCGCTATCGCCCGCGCAGCGAGGCCGCCAAAATCAAGCTTCGTCCAATCCGGATGCTCGGCCCCCACCCAGCCTGACCCGGTTCCATCGTTTGTCCG
>JBDSVO010000016.1:0-4859 GCA_039927215.1 Gemmatimonadaceae bacterium | reverse complement strand
CTCGCTGGACCCCAAATACAAGACGACTATTGGCGAGATACTGATCGAGGGCGAAGACAAGGTCAGCGAAAGGACTCTCCGTAAGTCCCTCACCATGCACCCTGGGGACGTATTCCGGCGGGCCGAGTTGCTGAGGAGCCAGCGAGCGCTTTACGAGTCGAACCTCTTCCGCCGTGCGGCGATCGAGGTTCCCAAGCAGGGTGACTCGAGCAAGATCATTGTCGTCACTGTGCAGGAGGCGCCGCTCCGCGAGGCGCGGCTTAGCGCCGGATTCAACACCGTGGATTTCTTCCAGGTCGAGGGTCGCTTCACTCACTACAACTTCCTCGGCGGCGCAAAGCGACTGGAGCTTCAGGGCGTCGTCGGGAATCTCCTCGCCGGCTCCATGAACGGAAAATTCATTTTCCGGGACATCACGGATAATGTCGGCAGCGATCGCGCGAGATACTTCGCGCCCACGTACAACCTGAGCGCGAATCTCCGCAAGCCGTGGTTTCTCTCGCATGCAAACGAGCTCGCTCTCGGAATTTTCGCGCACCGACGCAGCGCGCCCGGTATTTACGTCGACCGCGGATACGGTCTGAGCGGGACGTTTACGCGGTTGGTTACCGACCGCGCGCCCGCCAGCGCCAACTACACCTTCGAGCTCACGCGCGTCGACGCCGGCGATGTGTATTTCTGCGTCAATTACGGAGTGTGCGACCAATCGACGCTCTCCGCGCTTCGCCAGCAGCAGCGCCTTTCTCCATTCACGATTACTGCTTCGCTTGATCGGACCAACGATCCGTTCGAGCCGACTCATGGCCTTCGCGGGAAGGTGGACCTCGAGCACGCGTCGGCTTTCACGTCCTCCGACTTCCGCTACAATCGCTCGTCGGCCGACGCGGCAGTTTTCCGTCCGTATCGCAAGCGAAGCTCGCTTGGCGGGCACCTGCGATTTGGCTGGGTCCAGGCACTGGCGAGCACATCCGAGG
The DNA here is from genome assembly GCA_039927215.1 of Gemmatimonadaceae bacterium. Taxonomy (GTDB): domain Bacteria; phylum Gemmatimonadota; class Gemmatimonadetes; order Gemmatimonadales; family Gemmatimonadaceae; genus UBA4720. The sequence goes on along the minus strand of JBDSVO010000016.1, from coordinate 3,885 downwards.
CTGTTGGCATCGGCGAGAGCGATGCCGTGCTGCATCCCCGAAAACGATTTTATCTCGGCGGCTCACGGTCTGTGCGCGGGTACGGCGAGAATCAGCTCGGCCCGCGAATTCTGACAATTCCCGCAGCAACATTGCGACGTGGGACCGGGGGCTGCCCCGAAGCGACGCCAATTCCCGAATGCGATCCCAATGCAGCATCGCTCAAGGATCGTGATTTCGAGCCGCGCCCACTCGGCGGCAATGTGGTCATCGAGGGAAGCGCAGAACTGCGATTTCCGCTATTCGCCGACAACGTGATTGGAGCGGCGTTCATCGACGGCGGGTATCTCGCTCAGAGAGTGAATCCGGCGCTTCCCAGGAGCAGGGCGGCGGTGACGCCCGGTTTTGGCGCGCGATACCTCTCCCCCGTCGGACCGATTCGCGTCGATTTCGGTATCAATCCGGGCCTCGCGGAAACGCTTCCGGTCGTGACCGAGGCTGTCATCAACGGGGAGAAGAGGCTGGTGCTGCTCAAGGCGAGCCGCCGCTATCATCCCGTGCGAACCGGTTTCAACGGCGTTCTCGATCGAATCACACTCCACTTGTCCATCGGCGAAGCTTTCTGATGCGGAAGCATTTCATCCGCTCACTCGCAGTCATAGCCGCGATTGCACTGCTTGTGCTGATCGCGGTTTACGCCATTACCAAAACAGAGCGGGGACACGAGCAGGTGCGGCGCCGTTTGGAGGCAGGGCTTCAAAACAATACTCACGGGCTCCTGAAAATCGGACGAATCTCTGGAAACCTTCTCGAGGGGTTCACGGTCCATGACCTGGTGATAACCGACAGCAGCGGCGCACCGTTCATAGACGTCGATTCACTGACTGCGAACTACGGCCTCAACACCCTGCGCAGGAAACACGTCGAGTTCGACCACCTGACGCTCTTTCATCCAATCATCGTGCTCGACCGCCAGCCAGGCGGCAAATGGAACTACGACCGGATTTACCCTCGCGACACCATGACCCGCACCGGGCCGCGGCCAACGGGATGGGGTACATGGGTTCGCTTCACCGAGCTGATAATCCGCGACGGTGATCTGACCGTCAAATCGCCGTGGGAAGTGGGCAACACGCTCAAAGGCTCGGCTGCAGCTGCTGCATTCAAGAAGGCGCTGAGCGAACAGGGCCGGCTGCGCATTGTGAAAGTTCCCGGCGGTTATCAGAAGATCTCGTCGTTCCACAACATCCTCGCCTACATGCCACTGCTCAGGCTGGAGGACCCCGCCTACAAGACACGTTTTGCCGATGTCGAAGTAGTGAGCATGATGGCAGAGCCCTTCAAGCCTCCGCTCATCGAGGTCAAGACTTTGCACGGAAAGTTCGAGTTCACGTCCGATTCGGTGTGGTGGGCAAGCGCGAGAGCCGCACTTCCGAATAGCCGCATCGCCGGAGCCGGACTATACGACATCGACCCGAACAATCTTCATCTCCGTCTTCGCGCTTCGCCGGTCGCCTCTGCTGACCTCCGCTGGATCGAGCCGGGACTTCCGGAAGATGGATCGGGCTCACTGGATTTTGCGCTCGACTGGATCGGCAAGGAAAGCAGATACCAGGCGCGGCGGGCCAACATACGGCTCGCCGGCGCCCGCCTTCGCGGCGACCTCGGCCTGATCATGAACGACACGTTTGCGTTGCATGATACGAACATGCTGGTCGCGAACCTCGATACGCGTCTCGTCCAGCGAATCTTTCCGAGCTTCAAGCCACCGCGACATGGAATCGTGAACGGGCACGCGAAGCTTGCCGGCGGGCAGCATGCGTTGGACGTCGATGGGGACGTCACGTTCGACGAGCGTCGATCAGGACGGAGCCGAGTGGTGGCTCTGGGCAGAGTCGGGTTCGGGCCCGGAGTGTTCAATGCGACGAACCTCCGGCTTACCCTGCGCCCGCTCCAGGTCGATCTGGCCAAAGAGTTTGCACCGACTCTCCCGATTGGTGGAACACTTACCGGCACCGCAACGCTTAATGGCTCGACGCCGTCGCGAATGGTCGCGCGCGGTGACATCACTCACGTGGATCGCGGCGCAGTCTCGCAGGTGACGGGTTCCGGCGCGTTCAGAATGGGCCGTGGAATCACGTTCGCCAACACGTGGATGGACGTTGATGCGCGACTCCACCCGCTGTCGCTCGTTACTGTGGGGAGATTCGCGCCCGCCATGGGCTTGAGGGGCTCCGCCACTGGACCAATAAGACTGACAGGAACGATGCGGGATCTGGCACTCAGTTCAGACCTTGCATTCCCCGACGGTGGAACCGCGTCGATCACGGGCAAGCTCGATCTGGCGAGCGTGCAGAAAGGCTACGACGTGTCTCTCAGAACTGAGCTGTTCAACGCCAACACGATAATCGCCAGGGCTCCGCGCACTTCCGTTACCGGAACCGCAACAGCCGTCGGACGCGGCTTCGATCCGGCGACGATGAACGCACGCATCATCGCTGATTTTCAGTCGTCATCGTACGACACTCTCTCAATCGACTCGGCGAAGGTGAGAGTCTCGATGGCGAACGGTCTTGCGCGGGTAGACACGCTCGCCGTTGGTGTTCCCCAGGGATTTGCCAGCGCGACAGGCACCTTTGGGCTGAAACGCGGAACCACGGGCGAGCTTCGCTACCACGTGGCGATCGATTCTCTCCAGCAAATTGCGGGATTTCTCCCCGCTGCCCAGCAGGGAGAGGTACCGCCGCGTCCGGGACTCCTGAAGAAACGCATCACGCGCGCGCAGGCCGACTCCGCACGGCTGGCGGAAGCCACTGAAGTCGAGCGCGCAGTGACCGGCAGGGCGCCGGTGACGCGCGCGGCCGTAGATACGCCGAGGGTCGTGCAGCGAGGAGAGCTCTCGGGGTCAGTGCGGGCGGACGGCGTTGCGACCGGAAACATTCACGACTTCGGAGCAACGGGAACGGCGAGCGGGCAGAACATCGTCGCCCTGGGCAACACCGTGCAGGCTTTCCAGGCCGATTACTCGTGGACCAACGCGCTGACTCCACAGTCGCGAGTGATCATCAACGCAAATGCGCGTGAGCTCACTACGGCGGGCTTCAATCTCGACAGCGTACTGGTCAAGGTGAATTACCAGAAGCCGCTCGGCACGCTTGCCCTCGAGGTTCACCAGGATACGCAGAACGATTATGCAGCGAACGCAAACTTCGTACTGAACAAGGATCGCAACGAACTTCGGTTGAACGATCTCAGGCTGCGATTCGATACGACAATCTGGGCGAGCACACAGCCTTCGGGAATTCATTGGGGGCCAAGAGGCATCGACGTAGAGCGACTCGAGCTCAGGAACTCGCGGAACGGCCGGATATTCGTGAACGGCCTGCTGCCGAAAGAAGGGCCGGCGAACTTCGAGGTTGCTGTCGACAACTTCGCAGTCGAGGACCTCATCTCTCTCGCCCAGAGTGACATCGATGCGCGCGGTCTCGTGTCGTTCGACGTCCATGCAGCGGGCACGGCGGCTCAGCCGACTTTCAACGGTGCGTTCGGGACGCAGAGCCTCATCTACAATGGAAGCGCACTCCCCGAGCTGCATGGGACGCTGCAGTACGCAAATGAGACGTTGACCGGCCGTGCAGAGGCGCTCAGGCCAGGCCAGGGAGCATTCCTCGTGGCGTCGGGAACGATTCCGATAAACCTCGCCCTTACGGGAGTTTCCGGGTCGCGCTTCCCGACGAACCGTCAGATCGATCTCGCGATCAAAGCCGACAGTCTGCCGCTGGATATGATTCCGCAGATCAATCAATACGTGACCAACATGCGGGGTAACGTCGTCTCGAATTTCAAGGTCGGTGGGACCCTGAGCCGCCCCGAGGTCACCGGTCAGTTCCTCTTCCAGAATGCGGA
>JBDSVO010000015.1:0-3780 GCA_039927215.1 Gemmatimonadaceae bacterium | reverse complement strand
GTTCTTCCCGGGCGACAAGCGGCTCTTCTTTGCTTCCACCACCGCACACGATTCCATCTGCCCGCCCAAGCCGGATCCATCGAAGGGTTACGTCTGGCCGCTCGACAGGTACGACATCTATACGATCAACCGAGACGGATCCGATCGTCGCCGATTAACGCATTACGACGTCTACACTGCCGAAGGCGTGCTCTCGCCGGACGGCAAGCGGATCGTGTTCACGTCGCTCAAGGATGGCGACCTCGAGATATACACGATGAACGCGGACGGTACCAACGTACTCCGGCTGACGAATACACCGGGTTACGACGGAGGCGCGTGGTGGTCTCCAGACGGAAAGCGGATTGTGTACCGCGCGAATCATCCGACAGACTCAACGGAGCTGCGCGCATATCGCGACCTGTTGTCACAGCGCCTCGTGAGACCGGCACGAGTGGAGCTGTTCATGATGAATGCTGACGGATCAAACCAGACGCAGATAACCCGCCTGGGCGGCGCGAACTTCGGTCCGTCGTGGACACCAGATGGCAAACGGATAATCTTCGCCTCGAACTATCTCGCGCCGCGCAGCGGAAATTTCGATCTCTTTCTTGTAAATCCCGACGGCACAGGACTCGAACGGCTCACGTTCGACGAGTCATTCGATGGATTTCCGATGTTCAGCCCGGACGGGACGAAGCTGGTGTGGGCGTCGAACCGCCATGCCGATAAGCCCGGCGAGACTAATGTGTTCATCGCTGACTGGCAATGACAATCTTCGGGAGATGATAACGTGAGCGACGGTGCAATCATGATCGTGCTTCGAGTGATTCACATCATCGCTGGAGTTTTCTGGGCCGGCGCTGTGATGGTCATGACATGGTTTGTTCTTCCCGCGTCGCAGGCAATGGGACAGCCGGGCGGAGCGTTCATGCAGCAGCTGATGTTTCGTCAGCGTCTTCGCATTTTCGTGGGCGGCGCGATGATTCTGACAATTCTCTCAGGTCTCACGATGTACACGTGGCTGGCCATGGAGACCGACGGCGGCTGGGCGCGAAGCAGGATGGGCATGGCTCTCGGAGTTGGCGCGGTTGCCGCAATCATCGCGGGGGGGATCGGCGGTGCAGTCATCGGGCGCGTGGGGGAAAGGATGGCGGCGCTCGGCGCAACGATTCAGGCGTCTGGAGGTCCGCCAAACGACGCGCAGAAGGCAGAAATGGAGTCATACCAGCGACGAATGCGCAGTACGTTCCGGATTATCGCTGTGCTGCTGATCATCGCCATCATCACGATGGCGGGTGCGCGTTATCTATGACCGGACGGAACTACTGAAGATTTTGCCCCGAAATTATTTCAGCGCGAACGCAACAACGTAATCGCCGAGCGTTGTTCCAAGACTACCGTGTCCACCTGCGGCGATGACGACGATCTGTCGCCCGCTCGTTGGCGAGCGATAGGTCATCGGCGTGGCCTGACCACCTGCGGGTAACTTCCCCTTCCACAGCTCAGCGCCCGTCTGGGTGTTGAACGCGCGAAGATAGTCGTCCATCGTGCCGCCGACGAAGATGATTCCACCAGCAGTAGTAATTGGGCCACCGAGGGAAATCGATCCCCACTTGTCACTGCCCGGAACAGCAGCGAGGGCGGCAATCGTGCCGAGCGGGACCTGCCACCGGATTGCGCCGGTCGAGAGATCGACGGCGACCAGCCTTCCCCACGGAGGTGGATTGCAGGGAACTCCTTTGGGACTGAGAAGGAAGCGGCGGCCCATTCCATATGGTGTGCCGCGCATGCTTCCGAACTCGATGTCAAATCTTCGTCCGGCGTCAGCGGCTGCGCGGAGGCTATCGCGGGGGATGACGCGCACCACTTGAAAAAGCCGATTGATACTCGTGACAAGAACTCCCTGAGCGCCATCCACTGATGCACCACCCCAATTGGTTCCGCCGACGGCGCTGGGATATACAAGCGAGCCTTCATAGCTCGGCGGCGTAAACATTCCCTCGATTCGCGCGTTGGTCAGTATCTCTCTGCAGGCAGCGCGGTCTTCCGGGGTGAGGCCCCACGTGCTGTCTGCATTCATCGTCGTCGATCCGACGAGATTGGGAGTGGCAACAGGGAATGGCTGAGTGGGCCATGCGGCCTCTCCCGCTACTCTGCTCGGCGGCACCGGACGCTCTTCCACGGGAAGGAGCGGTCTGCCGGTCAAGCGACCGAGAACAAAGAGATGACCGTGCTTGGTCGTGACGGCTACCGCCGGGATGTCTCTTCCGTCGCGGCGAAAAGTGAACAGCGCCGGCGATGCGGCGACATCGTAGTCCCAGAGATCGTGGTGGACTACCTGGAAGCCCCAGATGAACTCACCGGTCGAAGCGCGGAGGGCGACCACCGAATTGGCGTGGAGATTCTTCCCAGGGCGGAGCCCGCCGTAGTAGTCCGGCGATGCACTGCCGGTGGGGATGAAGACCATATCGCGAGCCGGGTCGGCCGAGATGACGCCCCATGCGTTCGCGCTGCGGGTGCGGGCAGCTGCGGTAGAATCCCACGTTTCATAGCCAGAATCACCACGCCGGCGCGGAATTGGATCCCAGCTCCATTTCTTCGCGCCGGTCCGAGCGTCGAATGCGCGAACAGTTCCGCGCTCGAGATCGACTCCCCGATTGTCACCCATGGACGAGCCGACTACGACGACGCCTTTGACGATTGCGGGCGGTGAAGTCACATCGTACTGGCCCTTTTGCACGGGGCCCACATCCAGTGTGAGGTCGATCGCACCATTCTGGCCGAAGTCGGTGCAAAGCTTTCCGTTCCCGGCGTCGAGTGCGATGAGCCGGGCGTCGATGGTTGGAAGAAAGATTCGGCGACCACACGGCGTTTTGGAAGCTGCGGGATCTATCCAGGCGGACACGCCACGTGAGGCGAACGCTTCATTGTAGCTGATGGTACGATCGATTTTCGGATCGTACGTCCAGCGCTCGGCGCCATTTTCCGGGTCGAGAGCGATGACTCGATTGAATGGAGTGCTGAGGTAAAGCGTTCCTTCGAAGAGAATGGGCGTTGCCTCGAATGTGCTCTTGCGCGGATAGATGCTGCCGTCGGAGACATCACCAGTTCGATATCTCCAGACTTCGTGAAGACCAGTGACGTTGGTGGTGTTGATCTCGGTGAGTGGTGAGTATCGCGCTCCACCGGGATCCCTGCCGTAGACGGGCCAGTCGCCGGCGGCAATTGTCGTGTCGTTAGTGCGGCTTGCAGCAGCGCAGCCTGTTGCCGCGATCAGGAGAAGTATGCGGAGCGTTCGTAACGACACTATTGGACCTCGAGCGACGTAGTTTACTTACCCTCGGGAGGCTTGATGCCAACAGAAGAACATAAGGTTTCGGGAAAGAATCTAAAGGACCGTGTAAAGCAGCTCGTGCATGAAGGAAATGTGCGGCGAATCTCTATCAAGAATCCGCAGGGCAAAGTGCTGCTCGACATACCGCTTACCGCTGGCGTTGTCGGAGCCGTTTTGCTTCCGTTCTGGGCTGCTATTGGTGCAATCGCCGCTCTTGCTTCGGATTACACACTCGTTGTCGAAAGGAATGACCAGACGTAACGCGGCATTAGTAACATATCGTCACTAATTATCTCCGTAGCGTCGCTCCTGTGAGCTGAGCGATCGCCCCCAGCGTTGTTTGCGCTGCGTTCAGGCCCAGGCGGAAGTCATCGTCATTGTAGGTCGAGTAGACGTCCGTTGGCTGATGCCACTGCGGATCCCACCCTGCACCGATCTGTGTGCCTCTTTCATTCTCGCGCAGG
>JBDSVO010000014.1:0-5936 GCA_039927215.1 Gemmatimonadaceae bacterium | reverse complement strand
GCTGCGTATCGAGACGGGATCGCAGCGGCTTGAAAATACGAAGCAGGGGATACTGCTATCGAAACTTCTGCTGGGGTTGATCTCGGCCCTGATGCTGGCGGTCGGAGGTATCGGGATCATGAACGTTTTGCTCGCAGCAGTAGCTGAGCGAACACGTGAGATTGGAATTCGCAAAGCTGTCGGGGCGAGTGCGCGGGACATTCACGCGCAATTCCTTGTCGAGTCGATCACGGTGACGGGAGTGGGAAGCGCGATCGGCTTCGTTGTTGGAGTGCTCATCGCAGCTGCGGGGACCGCGGTGTTCCGGATATTCGCGCACGCACCGATATATCCGGTTGTTCAGCCATTGACTGCTCTCCTTGCAGTCGCCTCCGCCGTGATCGTCGGAGTCGTGTTCGGGACGTACCCTGCACGGCTTGCGTCACGGTTGTCACCCGTCGACGCGATAGCTCGGGAGTAAGCAAAAACGATTCGGCGGATCGAACGGATCAGAAACTGTAAACGCGGACTGAGTCACGTTCAAAGTCAGTCTCTGATCTGTTCAATCCGCCGAATCGTTTTTAGAGATTCCTGCCTGGTCTTTTGAGCAGCCGGATGATGCCGAGCAGCAGGACGGCTCCAACAAAGGCTACGAAGATCACGCCGCCAATGCCGCTTATTGGCGAAGTGAGTCCAAGCATTCTGAAAGCCCATCCGCCGAAGAACGCGCCGCAAATTCCGATTATGATGTCGCCAATAAGCCCCATCCCGGTGCCACCCATCACAAACGATGCGAGGAGACCGGCGACGAGTCCGACAATGAGCCAGGTGAGCAGATCCATTGTGTCCATCCGTGATGGGAGGTGAAAAGGCCGGCGTCTGGTCGGGCTCGGTTGATCGCCCGAGACAGGATACGCAGATAGTTTACATCGCTCGGAGCGACTTTGAATCCCTACGAACTGGGAAATTTGATCGTTTCGTTACAATGAGACGCAACCCTTACCGGATTTGCCGTGCCTGGTGAGCCCTGGCTGCTGAGCGAAGTCACATGGAAAACGGTACGCGCGACGGAGTACGAAGTCGCCGTCCTGCCTTGGGGTGCGACAGAAGCGCACAACTTCCACCTGCCGTACGGTACCGACAACCACGAAGGAGCGTACATAGGTCGCGAGGCGACGCGGCGCGCGTGGGACGCCGGCGCCCGGGTCGTCGTGCTTCCCGAGATTTCGTACGGGGTGAACACCGGCCAGCTCGACATCCGCCTCTGCATCAACATGAACCCTAGTACTCAGGCGGCGGTTCTGTCGGACGTCGCGCATTCACTCGAGGGACAGGGAATCAGGAAGCTCGTGATTCTGAACGGACACGGCGGGAATGATTTCCGGCAGATGATCCGCGAGCTGCAGCCGAAGTGCGGTGTTTTCATCTGCACGGTCAACTGGTGGAACTGCGTCGATCCGAAGCCGTACTTCGACGAGCCCGGCGATCACGCAGGTGAGCTCGAGACGAGCGCCATGCAGCACATCCGTCCCGATCTTGTGCTGCCGTTATCCGAGGCTGGCGACGGCAATGCCCGCACCTTCAAGGTGGCTGCGTTGCGAGAAGGATGGGCTTGGGCTCCGCGAGAGTGGTCGCGTGTGACGGAGGACACGGGCGTCGGGAATCCGCACGCGGCTACGGCGGAGAAAGGCGCAAGGTTTCTCGAGGCCGTTGCGGAAAAGATTGCCGGATTTCTTGTCGAGCTCGCCGCGACTGATCCTGGCGATATGTACGCGCCGACCACGGACTAATGGCAACTCGGACTGCGGACTAACTACGGACTCCGGACTAACTACGGACTCCGGACTAACTACGGACTCCGGACTAGTTGCGGACTCCTGACCTGGTTCGAGTAGTCGCGATGGCGTCGACACCCTCCACCAGGCGATCGATTTCCTCTTTCGCTGTGTAGATCGCGCAGCCCGCGCGGACGAGTCCTTCTTCGGATAAGCCGAGTCGTTCCACGACCGTCATCGCATAGAAGTCGCCGTGAGAACAGAACACGCCCCGTTCTGCAAGGCGGCTCGCTACTTCTCTCGAATGAATTCCTTCCAGGGTAAATGCCACAGTCGGGGTGCGCTGCGTTCCCGGCGGAGGGCCGTAAAGCCGAACACCATCGATCGCCTCGAGGCCTTTCCAGAGCTGCCGCAACAGGCCTGTCCCGCGGGCGTGCACCTCATCGAATGTCGTCTGCAGCAGCTCCCGTCTCGTCACTTCCGCGCTAGATAGAGACGCGAAGAAGTCAACCGCGGCCGCGGCACCCACGATTCCCTCATGGTTGAGAGTGCCGGTTTCCGCTCTCTCCGGAGCCGTATGATGTGCTGGGCGAAGACTCGGGAAATCAATCTCCTCGAGTAGATCGTGCTTTCCGCAGAGAATCCCGATGTGCGGCCCGTTGAACTTGTACGCCGAGCAGGCGAGGAAATCGCAGCCTATCGCTCGGATGTCTGGCAAACAGTGCGGCGCGTAATGGACGGCATCGACAAACATCAGCGCGCCTGCGGCATGGGCCATTTCAGTGGCCGCGCGAACGTCGTTGATTGTGCCGAGCGCATTTGACGCCGCGCCCATCGCCACAATTCGCGTCCGGTGGTTGAGGTAGCGACTGAAATCATCCCAGTCGAGCTGGCCAGTCTCCGGAATCATCCGCACCACGCGAACGCGAAGATTCCGCTCCTTCGCGAGCTCAATCCATGGATCGATGTTCGCATGATGGTCGAGCTCTGTGACGATGATCTCATCGGCGGGCGCGAGCCGACGGCCGAGGGCTCGCGAGAGGTGGAACGTGAGCGTCGTCATGTTGGCGCCAAAGACAATCTCGGCCGGTGACGCATTCACAAAGTCGGCTAGCGCCTCACGCGCGGAGGCGAGCGCTGCATCCGTCTCGATGCTCGTCAGGTATGCCCACTCGGTGTTCGCGTTGTGGTGGAAGAGATACTCGACCACGGCATCGCCGACCTGTCGCGGGACCTGAGTTCCGCCGGGTCCATCGAAATACGCGACCGGCCGGCCGTTGTGAATTCGATCGAGGGCGGGGAACTGAGCCCGGATCTCAGGCGTAGATGCGACTTTATACGTTTTCGTCGTCAGGGTTTGAGTCATTCCTGAATCAGGTTAGCGGAGTGACGTGGGGTGGTGTTCGCATCAGACGGTAGGTGAGAACAGACCCAACGACGAGAGCGAGCACACCGGTGTAAGCTCCAGGAAAGTATTTGCCCTCGCGAATAGAAAGGGCAATGTGTCCGAGTCCATTTAAGACACCGCCGCCGATCGCGAGGAACATAGCGACCAGGTAAGCTCCGCGTCGCCCGCGCAGCAGCCCGAAGCCGGCAATGAGAAACACGGTCAGCCAGACAAAATTGAAGACGAGGAATCGTCCAGCTGACCACGGGTCGGCGCCAAAAACAGGTGGAAAAACGCGGTAAAACCCGGTGCGGTACTCCTCAAACAGGTGTGCGCACTGCACGACCACCGCGACAGCGTAAACGCCGATGATGCTCTTCGCGGGTGGCCATTCCGATCGACGCGCCCATATCACATAGCAAACAGCCAGCGTCACGACGAGGGGAATCGTCGCCCTCCCCATCGTTACGAGGATGATTACGCAAGCTGAGCCAACGTGAAAGGCGGGCTGCATCCGGTCCATTCGCTGCGCATCCGGGCTCATTTGAGCTCCGCCTCACGCACCACTCCCGCTGCTCTCGCGACGGCTGCAAGACCGGCGTATGCCCATACCGCCGCCGAGCCCACGAAAAGAAAAGCGACAAGCGAAACCCAGAACGAAGCATCGGTGCCCGTTGCCCAGATCAACGGAGCCGGGTTCGGCGACGCCTGCCACTCGGACTGACCGAGCGCGAACAGGTCAATTGCGGCCAACATGTTCCCGCCGGCATGCAGCACCATGCTCGGGAAGATGGAGTTGGTGAAGTAAGCCAGCGCCCCGTAGACCGCCGCGACGGCGAGGTAATAAGGCATCAGGACAATGGTGACTTCCGGGTGAGTGAAGTGCGCGAACCCGAAAAGAAGTCCTGTTACCACAATCGCCATCACCGGCCCGTGCCGTCGCTCGATGGGACCCTGCATGTATCCTCGGAACGATCCTTCCTCGACAACACCGGCGACAACGGAACCCATTGCGACAAGGATCGCGACGGTGAGTACCGGATACTTCGCAAGGTCGGCGTCCTGCTGTTGCGGCAGCACAACGAGACGGTTCATCACGCGCTGCATGAGCACCAGTGCGACGAGACCGACAACGCCCGCAAGCATGGCTGCACCCCACACCTCACCCGGCAGCGAATTCGCACGGAGACCCTTGCGCCGTGCCTCCGATGTTGAGCGCGGCCGCCAGTCGCCCCGCGCGTAACGCCAGAACATCCATAGAAGCAACGCTGCCGGAACCACTGCCCACGGCACGCTCGGCATGTGCTTCAGGTTGAACCCAGCGAGCAGTCCCCATGGTACAGTTCCGACGGTGGCCATGACACCCCCGCTTATGATCGCGCGGACGACGACGGGCAGCTGCGCCCAGTATTTCAACGTGCGACGGCTGAGCGTACTCCGCTGAGAAGTGCGTCCAGATCAGCGCGCGAGAAAACGCGCCCTGCCTGAATCACCGCGAAGATCCGACGCGTATTCCGGATATTCTCGAGGGGATCAGCTTCGAGCAGAACGATGTCCGCGATCTTGCCGGACGCGATTGTGCCAAGGCGGTTTTCGAGCCGCGCGAAGCGCGCGGGGCCGACAGTCGCGCTCCACAACGCGTCGCGCGGTGACAGCTTCGCGTCCTCGACCAGGCGCTGGAGCTCCTCGTGCAGAGCGAAGCCCGGATAGACGAGTACCGAGCCTGCGTCTGTGCCGGCGAGAATGTTGACGCCGAGCTCGCGCATGCGGTGCACGTCGTTTGTGCTGCTTCGATAAGCTTCTTCGCCCTGTGCAGCGCGTGTTGAGGAAGTATCGCCGGCACGCTCGTCCACCTGCATGCGCCACCAGCCCAGCAGCCATGGCGATGCGTATGCTCTTCGCTCGTCGAGGCGGATCGCGTCAGCGCTGAAGATTGCGCGCGCGGCGGAATCGCCGGAGAGCATTACCGCCCTCGACACGGTGAGCGTCGGCGTGTACCAGGCGCCATTGGTGACGAATGTCCGATAGACCGAGTCGCGTGTCGCTTCGGACAGCCGGGTAAGGGGAGGGAAGATCGCGTGCTCGAGATCCGTCTGGCCGGAATCGATTGCACTGCGAATCGAGACCGTGTTGGGCTGGTGGGCGGCAACACGTAAGCCGGCGCGCCTGGCTTCGCGGAGCGTCGCATAGAACGCCGAGGGATTCGCCGAAGTTCTGATCTTCACGAAGTCCACGTGCAGCTTCACCAGCGAATCGATTGCGCGCTTTGCCTCGATCGAGTCGCCGACGCGAAGGCGATACGGCAGCACGCGAAGCGCGAGCTGCGAGTTGCTCCCGGTACTTCGCTGTACGACACCGTCCAGGTAGCGCGGGCTCTCGAGAATTGGTCCGGGCGTGATGATTCGCGGACCGACGAGTGTGCCGGCTTTCATGCGCACTTGCCATGCGCGTGTGCTATCGATGTAGCCGCCCATCTCCCGAACGCTCGTGATTCCATTCGCGATCAGCAGTGGAAGTGCGGTGACGCCCGTGTTCATGAAATGAACGTGCGCGTCCCAGAGTCCGGGGATGGCGAACTTTCCACGACCGTCTACTCGGCGCGCATTCACGGGCACAGTAATGGTCGAGGTGGGACCGACAGCGCGGATCACGCCGCCGCTGATGACGATCGTCTGATCCGTGCTGGATGATTGATTGGAAGACGGATCGACGATGGCTACACCGACGATCGCAACCGATTCATTCGCGTTCGTGGGAGCAACGCTCGCGCATGCCTGCATCAGCATTAGCAAGCC
>JBDSVO010000013.1:0-4626 GCA_039927215.1 Gemmatimonadaceae bacterium | reverse complement strand
TCGGACTACGTGACCGGCGAGACCATCATTGTCGACGGCGGACGACACGTAAGGAAGTAGTAGGCCCGGTTTCCACCGAGTAGCGGGGCAGTCCGGAAATCGAAGGCCAACCAAGACCTACGCAGACACGAGACAATAGAAGTATGGACTTCAGTCGCGAGGATGAAACCACACTCAAGCCTGTTTGGTTTCTTTCGACGAAATCCCGTCTCCGTCTCTCGACTGAGAAGCCAGATAACGTCGAAGGCCATAGAGCATTTTTCTGACTTCGATGACTTGACTCATGAGAGTCAGGGTGTCCGACCCGCGGACCGCTCGGAGGTCGCGAGCCGCGATGAGGTGGTACTCGAGCTCAGTTGTGGAATTGAGCGCAATCCGCAGGAAGCGGCTGAATTCCTTGGCGGTCTGCTCACTGGCCCCCTCAACGATATTTGCAGGCACTGACATCGCTGACCTTATTATCTGACTTCGGAGAGACGAATAGTGACTCCAACGAATCCGACTGGCGATACTGTGCGCGTTGAGAGCCATTGTGTGTGCCTTCTGCCAAACCAGAAGTTTCTTGAAGTCGCCCATAACCCACATTGGACGCTAGCTCCGTCTTGCGACTAGCCGTCCTATGGCGTGGATGTTCTGAATCGCGCGGACGTGGAATTGCGCCTGGTGCCTAAACCTCGCAACTCACGGACTTTACTTCTGATATCTGGCGTCTGCGTCGTTCTTGGTTGACCCTCCACAGCCAAAACCAACCCACTACGTTCCACGGCGGCAGGTTGCATGAATGAATAGCTTTCGTATGGGCGGCCCAGGCGCATTTGTCGGGCGCCACCCTGACAACATCGATTCGAGCGACCTTGCCTGACACCCCTGAATACGACGTAATCATTGTTGGAGCTGGTCCTGCCGGGATGACAGCCGCGCTGTACGCCGGGCGGTCCATGCTACGGGCTATCGTACTCGAGCGCGGAATTTCGGGCGGCGAGCTGCTCAACACCGAGATCATCGAGGATTATCCGGGGTTCGAGCATATCGAGGGGTGGGATCTCGCGCAGAAGTTCGAGAGCCATGCGAAGAAATTCGGCGCCGAATTCGTCCAGGAAACAGTGCTTACTCTGAAAAAGCTTGCCGACGGAAATTTCGTGGCGACGACGGAGAGCGGGAACACCTATCGCGCTCCAACTGCCATCCTTACCGCCGGCGGAACGCCTGTAAAGCTCGGCGTGCCGGGCGAGCTCGAGTATGCGGGGAAGGGAGTGAGCTACTGTGCCGTTTGTGACGGCGCGTTCTTTCGCGGACACACAATCGCCGTTGTTGGCGGAGGAGACGCCGCGGTAGAGGAAGCCGATTTTCTGACGCGTTACGGGGAGAAGGTCTACCTCATTCACCGCCGGGACGAGCTGCGAGCGTCGAAGATTCTCCAGAAGCGGCTCTTCGAGAACCCGAAAATCGAAGTGATCTGGAACAAGATGGTCGAGCGCGTCGAGGCTGACGCGCAAGGCCTGGTGAATAACATCGTGCTGCGGGACACGAACACGCATGCCGAATCGTCGCTCGCCGCCACAGCACTCTTTGTGTTCATCGGCTTCACGCCGAACACAGGCATTATCGCCGGCCATGTGGATCATGACGATATGGGATACCTGAAGACCGACACGAACATGATGACGTCGATCCCCGGACTCTTCGCAGCGGGGGATCTTCGCGCTCAGCTCACGCGCCAGGTGACCACCGCGGCAGGAGACGCCACCACCGCCGCCATCGCGGTAGAGAAGTATCTGACATCGATGCGCACCGGTGCGGGAGAGCCGGTAATTATCGGCACGGGAGGATATTCGGCGTGATCGTCGTCCCATTCGTTCTCGGTCCGTTTCAGGAGAACTGCTACGTCGTAACCGACCCGGGCAGCGGAGCGACAGCGATTGTCGATCCCGGTGCCGACGGTGATCGGCTCGTCGCCGAGATCGAGCGGTTGAAGCACGAGGTTGTCGCGATCTGGGTGACGCACGCGCACGTGGATCACATTGGCGCGATTGCGACCGTAAAGCGGCGGTGGAACGTGCCGGTCTACCTGCATCCGCTGGATCAGCCGCTCTATCGCGTCGGCGGCCGGCAAGCGCAGTTATATGGGATCCCATACGAAGAGCCGCCTCCTGCCGATCGTGAATTCGCAGAGGGGGAGGACGTTGACCTCGGCGGGTTGAAGGTCAGCGTAATGCACACGCCCGGACATTCGCCGGGCCACGTGGTCCTCCATGCGGAAGGAAATGCTCTCGTCGGGGATTGCCTTTTCGCCGGCTCGGTGGGACGGACCGATCTTCCATTCTCGAACGCCGCACACCTCGAAGCTTCTCTGGCGCGGATCGCCGCATTGCCGGCCGACACGGTGATTCACCCCGGCCACGGCGACACATCGACTATCGGCGAAGAGCGAATCTCGAATCCATTCCTCAACGGCACGGCGCGGCTGGTTCGCACCGCCCCGACATGATCCGGAGAATTCGGTAATGACCGAGAATACGCGCATCGAGAAGGACCCACTCGGCGAGCTGGCCGTCCCCGCGTCAGCGCTTTACGGTGTGCAGACGCTGCGAGCCGTCCAGAACTTTCCAATCAGCGGCATCAAGCCTCTGCCGGCGTTCGTTGATGCAACGGTTCGAATCAAGCGAGCTGCAGCACTCACCCATCGAAAGACCGGAAGACTCGACGCCCGTCTGGCCGATGCAATCGTGGAGGCGGCTGATGAAGTACTCGCAGGGCAGCACCGGGATCATTTTGTCGTAGATGTCTACCAGGCCGGCGCCGGCACGTCGCACAACATGAACGTCAATGAAGTGCTGGCCAACCGCGCAAACGAGATTCTCGGTGGCAAACGCGGCGAATATTCGCCGGTTCACCCGAACGACCACGTGAACATGGCGCAGTCGACGAACGACGTGATACCGACGGCGATTCGTCTCGGCTGCGTTACCGAGCTGCCGAAGATTGTCGACGCGTTCGACAAGCTGGCCGGGGCGTTCGACGACAAGGGACGCGAGTTCGACGACGTCATCAAGTCCGGTCGTACACACCTTCAGGATGCAATGCCGATACGGCTCGGCCAGGAATTCACGGCGTACGGCGGCAGCTTGCGGCGCGGTATTCAGCGAGTCGTCGAAGCTGCGAAGTATCTGCGCGAGCTGGGCATTGGCGGGAGCGCTGTCGGGACTGGAGTCAACGTCGAGCCGGAGTATCCGGCGCTGATGGTCCGCTTCCTGAACGAGACGACTCACCTCGATCTTCGCGAGGGCGGCGATCGGATTCAGTTGATGCAGAGCATGGGCGACGTCGCGGCTTTCAGCTCGCAGCTGAAGGTGCTGGCAGTTGACCTGAGCAAGATCGCGAGCGATCTGCGCATCCTCGCGAGCGGCCCTCGAACCGGATTCGACGAGGTCCGACTGCCCGCCGTGCAACCGGGATCGTCGATCATGCCCGGGAAGGTGAACCCGTCGATTCCGGAGATGGTGAACCAGGTGTGTTACCAGGTAATGGGAAACGACGTCTGTGTCAGCACTTCCGCCGAGCATGGCCAGCTCGAGCTGAACGTGATGATGCCGGTGATTGCATACAACGTTCTGTTGTCGATGCAGATCCTCACGAACACGGCCCGCGTGCTCGAGAGCAAGTGCGTGCGGGGGATCGAAGCCAATCGCGAGCAGGCCGCGTACTGGGTCGAGCGCTCCGCAGCTCTCGCAACCGCGCTGGCTCCCCAGATCGGGTATGCGCGAGCGGCGGAGCTGAGTAAGCAGTCCGTAAAGGAGAACGTGCTGATCCGCGATCTCGTTAAGAGGGAGAAGGTGCTTCCCGAGGATCAGATCGACGAAGTGCTGGACTTGCGGAAGATGACCGAGATCGGCGTTCCGGGCGGAGCGCATGGCGGTGTGTCCGCCGGATAATGCACTTGTAGATTCGCCGTATCTCCCGTATCGTAAATCATGCGCATCACCACCTGGGCCGAGTACGGTGTCATCTGCGCGCTGCATCTTGCCAAGCGCACGGACAAGGGGCCGGTAACGGGCCGCGAGATTGCCGCTCAGGAACGGCTGCCTGCTGACTATGTCGAGCAGATTCTGCTGCGTCTCAGAAGGGCAGGGGTGATCACCAGTACGCGAGGCGCGCGGGGCGGGTACATGTTGTCGCGGCCCCCGGAGGAGATCTCGATTCGCGCCGTAATCCACGCGTCTGAGCTGGAGACGTTCGACCTTCACTGCCTCAGCCACCCCGTTGAGGAAGATCGTTGCGCGGCGTCGCATAGCTGCAGCATCCGTCCGATATGGGTGCTTTTGCAGACGAGAATCGACGACGTTCTGGAGAGCGTGTGCCTTGCCGATCTTCTTCAGGACGAGCCGGCCGTGCGCGAGCGAGTCGGGCTGCCAATACTCGAACACGTCTGATCAGCTACCGGTCACCCGCAGCCGGAAAGTAAGAACGGCGCGCGAGCAAATGCTCACGCGCCGTTGTTATGTGTGCCCAGCATGGGCACTGGCTTGGAGGTGAAAGTCCTCTGGGAAGTTGATCGCAACGACCCGAGCGAACCGCAAGGTGATGAGCGTGAGCGAGTTGCTGAAAGAAGCGGGGAGCGGGACCTGC
>JBDSVO010000012.1:0-2528 GCA_039927215.1 Gemmatimonadaceae bacterium | reverse complement strand
CTTTCTTTTCTACACGCTCGAGGAACTCACGAGTGAGCGCGAAATTGACGTCCGCTTCGAGAAGGACGCGCCGCACTTCGCGGAGGCCTTCCTTGATGTCGGATTCGCTGAGCGTTCCGCGTCCGCGGAGGCGGGCAAATGTGGCTTCGAGCTTTTCGCTCAGGTCTTCGAACATAGCCTTAAAAGATAGACGGCCAGCGTGGCCGCTGGCACCCCTTCGTGCGCCAATGGCGTCCGGTCGCGGAGTGGCTGCTCACCCGCATCCATAACAGGGTGCTGGAGCAGGTCCGCCGGGAATCAGTGGCGGGTTAACAATCTGACAGTAATTTGAGACGTGCTCGAGTTGCTCGTTGCAGGCAGTGTCGCGCTGTTTCTGGATCAGTGGAGCAAGAGGCTGATGGAGCTCCGCGCGCGACAAGGTGCTGTCTCGGTAGGATCGGTTATGCGCATTCGCCACGCGCGCAACGCTCGAGAGCTGTACAGCAACGACACTGTGCGAATTGCGCTGGTTCTTCTGTGGCTTGCTGCGCTTGTGTCGGGAACCATTTTGCATCGCACTGGCGCGCTGCTGCAGAGTCACACCGCCATGGTGGGACTCGGCGCGGCGCTTGGCGGAGCCGCCGGGAATCTTTACGACATCCTTCGCCGCCGATTCATTGTCGATTTCATCGACTTCGGCTGGTGGCCGGTGTTCAACCTGGCCGACATTGCGATAGTCTGCGGGCTGGTGCTGGCCCTCTGGCCTCAGGTGGGCACCTGATGCGTCGCCTTCTATTCGAGTGGGGCGGCATAAAGGTCTGGAGCTATCCGGCGATGCTGTACGTGGGACTCGTCGCAGGGGTTGTCGCCGGAAATATCGCGGCACACGCGGCGGGACTCGATGCTTTCCGGGTCTTTGTCGCGACACTACTGCTGATTCCACCGTCCCTTGCCGGCGCGCGGCTGCTCCATGTGGTCATGCAGTGGGACATCTACCGTAACAATCGCGGGAAAATCTGGGACCGCAACGAAGGCGGTCAGGCGCAATACGGCGGGCTGCTCGTCATGGTCCCGCTGTCCTTACCTCTTCTTGCGGCGCTCGACCTTCGGCTCGGAGCATTCTGGGACGTCGCCTCATTCACGATTCTCACCGGAATGATTTTCACTCGTGTGGGTTGCCTCCTCAACGGCTGCTGCGCCGGCCGGCCGACACATTCGTGGGGTATGTGGCTTCCGAATGTGGACGGAGTTTGGAAGAAGCGAATTCCCACACAGCTCCTCGAGGCCGCGTGGGCGACTGCGCTGCTGGTCTCGATGACCCGGATCTGGCATTTTCTGCCCTTTCAAGGCGCGCTGTTTTTATATGTCGTCGCCGGCTACGCCATCGGACGACTGGCGCTCGAAAGTGCCCGTGAGCTCGCTCCCGGTGCACGCGGATTCACGATTCACCATGCCATCTCGCTCGGCATGATAGCAGTGTCGCTCGGAGTGTTCACGGCCAATTGGCCATAGGAGGAGTGGATGGCTAACAATCTTACGGGCGATTTCGACGTAGTAGCAGAGTTTTCAATTCCGGCAGCGAACAGGGTGCTCGCGGGAATGCACCGCGCTGAGAGGATGCTCCACTCCATCTCGGTTCGCGTGGACGACAATCCTCCGCCCGGCCATCATGTCGACGACGCGGCTCTTGTCGCGGTCGTAGATAGGTTTGGAGACGCGAGCGTCGACCACAATCGGATTCCGACGCACCCGACGCGACCGCCTGTTAGGGGCGGCGGATCCCCAGGCTCGACATCCCCAATGCCGGACTCGATCGTGAACCTCAATGTCGCAGGTGTCCACGTCGAGCCGCTGGTCCCCAGTCGGCTTCAGGGGCGGGCTCAGGTTCAGCTGTCGCCACCTACCATTCACGTGCCGGATAATTCGGGCAAAAACGTGACTGTAAAAATGGAGCTCAGGGCGCGGTACTTCCCGGATCCGCAGACGCCACGCGTAGCGGAGTTCGTTCGCGGCGACCTTGCGATCACCGCGCCGGTTGATCAGGTCGCCTCCCAGGACCAGATCCTCCGCGTCGTGGAAATCGACATCAAGGGGGTTGCAGTCGTCTGCAACTTCACGCGGACGTGGTCGAGCACGCCGATCAGTGCGGAGGATCTTGCTGGCGTCAATCAGCTGATCCGAAACTCGTTGAGAAACAGTTTTCTGCCCTCATCCGAGGCGCTTCCAGCAGGCATCGATCAAGTCCAGTTCAAGACCCTGCGTAGTGGACGGGACGCACTGGCCGTGCTGCTGAACATGGAGGGCGGCCCCGGAGATCCCGCCACTCAGACGAATGTGTTTCTCGGAACAGGGGATGATTTTGCGATCGGAGCCGGCGTCGATTACGTCAGGAAAGAGTTTCAGCCGACCATCGACAGCATACGCAACCAGCACATTGACCGCATCCCAGTGCTGAACATCACTTACGAAATTCAGAACGTCGACCCGAACGACCACCGTTCTCAACTGTCGGTTGATTTCGCCCTCGAGAACGGTCGCATCATGCTCAC
>JBDSVO010000011.1:0-9177 GCA_039927215.1 Gemmatimonadaceae bacterium | reverse complement strand
GACGCCTCGAAATCGAAGAGACCCCAGTTGTACGCGACGTCGGTATTCCGCGCGCTGTCGTGAATCCAGATTGCGTTGTGTCCGAACTTCTCCCAGACCGCGTCGCCTGGTCCCATCGTCATCAGATAGATGGTCAGCTCAGCGCCGGGCACCGCAGCATCGGACGCGGCTGCAGCGCGAGCAGGCGGCTCAGCCGGCTGGGCAGCGGCATCGCCCGCCACGAAGACCAGCAACCAGGCGGCAATTGATATGGAAACCCTGTAACGACTGGCAAGCGTGAGCGCGCGAGACAGCAGCCCCGGCGCCGATCTCAAAACGCGATCTCGCGGCCCTCTTCGGCGGACCGGTAAATCGCGTCCACTACTCGCATCACCTTGAGCTGATCGGTAGGCGGCTCATAAGTCGCTTCTTCACGTAACATGGCAACGAAGTGTGCGAGCTCCGCCCTGTAGGATTGCAGGAACACGCTCTCCCGCGCAGCCGCGCCCGTCGGGGACACGTTCGTCGGTCTCCCATTCAGCTCCTTCACGACGCGGAGTGGCGCGAGGCGGGCGCTGCCTCGACTCGACAGCACTTCGAACCACCATCGCTCCTCCTGGCCCACATACGCCCAGGAGATGTCGAACGAGTAGTTGATGCCGCCGGCGCATTGAAGGTGAACCAGCATGGTGTCCTCTACCGCACCCGGGCGTGGACGATCCATGTGCGCCGACACCCGGACAGGATCGGGGAAATCCGTGAGCCACAGCGCAAGATCGAGCAGCGGATACCCGTGCTCGAAGAACGCTCCACCACCTGCCTCGGCTTTTCGAAACCGCCAGCCCTGATGGCCCGCACTGAACTGGTATTGTCCCGCACGCATGCCGACGATCCTGCCGAGCTCTCCCCCCTGCAAGAACCTGTTGAGCTGCTGCACGTCGCTGCGAAAGCGGTGATTGTTGCCAACGACAACCATTCGCCCGGCCTTCTCCGCCGAGGAAAGAATGCGGTTCACCCCCGCGGTCGTCAGCGACAGCGGGCGCTCGCACAAAACATGAACCTTCGACTGCAGCGCGCGAAGAACGTGTGGCTCGTGCAGGTGGTTTGGAGTCGCGACGATCACGGCGTCGAGCCTGTCGTACTCGAGAAGCTCGTCGATATCCGTGAACACATCGGGGACGCCGAGTCGCTGCGCGAGCGCACCTGCTTTCGGCCCATCGTTGTCGCAAATCGCGACCAGCGTCGCGCCCTTTATCTTCGCCAGAACAGGCAAGTGGGCGAGCTGTGCAATCGCGCCCGCACCGACCAGCGCGAGTCTGAGATCAGGTGGCTGGAACCGCTCGGCGTCGAGTGCCACCTCGCCGCGTGGTGGAGTCTTGGTGCGACTACCCGTCAATCGATACGTCCCACTGTGGTGCCCGGGTAATAGGTGGTGAGAATTGTCTTGTAGTCCTGCCCTGCCCGCGCCCTGCCGATCGCGCCCCACTGACACATGCCGATGCCGTGTCCATATCCGCCACCGTTGAGCGTCAGCGTGCCGACTTCACCATTGGGGCCGGGTGTGATTGCAGCCGTAAAATATGTGCTGTTCAAAATCGTTCCGCTCGGAGAGCGAAGGACAAACCTCACATCGTTACCGCGGACGAGATAATTCCCGCGTGTGGTCTGAAACGTCACCGCACTAACACGGTCTGACGGGGTTCGACCCTCGATGCGAAATCCGGTCACCGAGCCAACTCCCCCGGACGGCACTCCTGTGCTGTATTGGGAGAGGTATTTCTCGAGAGTTGCCCTCAGCTCGGCGGGCTGGAAGATCGTCGTCCATCTGAAGCGGGGCGACGCGTCGCAGTAATAGCCGTTGCTGCCCGGTATCCGGTCGCTGACTGGCCGCAAGTACGGCTGGCTCGGCTCTTTCCACCAGACTTCTTCCACCGCGGCAGTGCTTCCCCCACATGTTGAATGGTAGGGCGTATTGATGATCTTTCCTGCGTAACGGAGCACGATGTCCCGCGTCGCGGTGATGGCGTCATCGGCTATCGGCTTCTCGGCATCCGCGCCTCCATATACCTGGTCCTGCACGGTCGCGTACATGTCGAAGCCGCGATTAGCCGGCGCCTCGGCCATGTGGACGTACGAGTAGCTGCGCGCGGCCACGGCCTGCGCCTGCACCGCTGCTTCCTCGCCAGCCTGGCGATTGCCTATCTCGAGCGGCACGACTCCCCGCAGGTATGATTCGACACCGAGTCGGTTGACGACGAGCATTCCGCTGTCCGTCACCGAAATGATTATCTCTCCGCGGTATCGCTTCCCGTCGTACCTCAGCAATGCTCCCGGTGTCAAAGACCGGACGATGAGAGGGCCCGAGTATTGTCCGGCACGGGGACTCGCGCCCCTGATCACATCCAGGCGGCCGCCGCGCAAGACCACCCGCGCTTCCTCAGCGGCCTTGCCGCGCATTACTCGCTGGAGACTGTTTCGATGGTAGACCACCCACTCCCCGGCCCCGCCTATTCTGCCATCATGGGCTGAGGTGGCCAGCGCGATTCTGACCGGGTGATCGCGTTGATCGACGGCTCCGGGATCGTTGTCGCCGGCCGAGCTGGGAAGCGACGCGCACGCGACCGCACCGAAAAAGAGAAGAATACCCGCCTTGCGCATGCGCCCTCCGCATTCGAAGAAATCTGCTTCTGCGAACCTTCGGGCGTTTGAATGGCACATTCAGGGCCGCCGCTCAGCGGCCGAAACTTCCAATTGTCGTCTCTAGAACAGGAAGGGACATGCTGGCACGTGGTTGTCTGCGGGAACGCCTGGCTGGCGCGTCCGCAACACCGACAACGGAGCCCCGGAAATCGTAATCTTCGACGATTTCCTGAATGGCGACGTCGACGAACGTACCGGGTGCATGCGGCTCATCGAGATGAGTGATCCCGTCGATGTCGTCCGCCTGCCAGGGGAAGCGTGCCTGCGAGCCGCTGAGGCTTTGTCGGTCAACGATGGCGCGTGCTACCGTCCCGACTCGCGTCTCGTACCGCTCCGACGTTATTGACCGCTGCAGCTCGGTCAGGCGCTCGAGACGCTCGCGTTTGAGCGCGTCAGGCACATCGTCCTCGAGCTCGGCAGCGCGCGTTCCTTCCTGCGGCGAGTAAGTAAAGGCACCCACGCGGTCGAACCCGACTTCTTCCAAAAATTCGAGCAGCTCATTGAACTGCGCTTGAGTTTCCCCCGGGAATCCAACGATGCAGGTGGTCCGAATCGCCACCCCAGGCACGGCGTCGCGGAACCGCGCAACCTTCTCGCGGATCGTCCGCTTGCGCTCCGGCCTCCGCATACGCGCGAGGACTTCGTCGGCAGCGTGCTGCATCGGCATGTCGAGATACGGAAGAATCCTGGCCTCGCGCGCTACGACCTCGAGCAGTCGAGGTGTGATGCCGGCCGAGTATAGATAGAGCATTCTGATCCACGGGACCGACGTCTCCGCAACGAGTGATTCCAGCAGCTCGGGGAGACGGACGCCGGCGCGCAAGTCGCGCCCGTAATGCGCGAGATCCTGGGCGACGAGATTGAGCTCGCGAGCGCCCTGCAGCTCCAGCAGCTGCGCTTCGCGTACGATTTCATTTCGGGCGAATGAGCGATGCCTTCCACGCATGAGAGGAATGGCGCAAAACGCGCAACCGTGGTCGCAACCTTCGCTGATTTTCAGGTAGCGGACATGCGGCAGATCGCCGGTGTAGACTCGTACGCCCGGGTGCAGCATCAGCGGATCAGCGCTGCCAATGCCTCGCTCTGCCAGCTCACGCGCCAGTGAACCGGTCTCCGAGGCGCCGAGGAAAAGGTCGACTTCCGGCAGCGCGTCGAGAAGCTCCGCCTTGTGTCGCTCGACCATGCATCCAACCGCAACTACTGCGCGGCAGACTCCATCGGATTTGTATCGTCCAGCTTCGACGAGCGCATCGATGGATTCCTTCTTCGCGGCATCGATGAAGCCACACGTGTTGACGATGATGACATCGGCTTCGCCAAGCTCCGCTGTGTATTCCCCGCCGTATCCACTGAGCTCGCCGAGGTATCGCTCGGTATCGACTGTATTCTTGTCGCAGCCGAGCGTGACGAAGCCGACCTTCACGGGAAGCGTTGGGGCGACGACAGCCGCGCGATTAGTATCGGCACGGCGGGATCAGCGGTAATTCCCGAACTTGAGCTCGACGCCGAAGTCTTTGGCGCGAAGGAGGGCCATCGCTGCCTGGAGATCATCGCGAGATGGCGAGGTCACGCGCACCTGATCGCCCTGAATTGCCGCCTGCACCTTCTTGAGCTTGGCCTCCTTGATCGCGGCGGCGACTTTCTTCGCGGTGTCGCCATCGAGGGCCATCGTGAGCTTTATCTGCTGAGTGACCGTGTCGCCGCCGGCGGGCTTGATGTCGCCGACGTCGAGATTCTTCGTCGGTACGCCGCGCTTGATGAGCTTTGCCTGGAGTACGTCGAACAACGCTTGCATGCGGAACTCACTCTCAGCGCTGAGATTGAGCGCCCCTTCGGCGCGGCTGAAGTTTATTGCCGCCGGGGACCCCTTGAAGTCATAGCGCTGCGCAATCTCCTTCTGCGCCTGATTGACGGCGTTGTCGACTTCCTGGAGATCGACGCCTGTGGTGACGTCGAATGAGCTCTGCTGGGCCATGGTCCAATTTAACGCATCTGTCCGCCTAGGCATCT
The DNA here is from genome assembly GCA_039927215.1 of Gemmatimonadaceae bacterium. Lineage (GTDB taxonomy): Bacteria > Gemmatimonadota > Gemmatimonadetes > Gemmatimonadales > Gemmatimonadaceae > UBA4720. Next base: position 4,488 of record JBDSVO010000011.1, on the reverse strand, counting down.
GTGCGCTGGCCACAGAAGCACAGATGCGGCAGCTATCTGGATCTATCCGAGGAACGACTCCAAAGCTCGCCGGCGCGAATTGTGGCGCAATTTCAACAGCGCTTTCTCTTTGATCTGCCGCACGCGCTCGCGGGTGATCCCTAGAAGCGTGCCGATATCCTCGAGGGTCATTGGATCCTCTCCGTCGAGCCCGAAGTAGAGTCGGAGAATCTTCGACTCGCGCTCTTTCAGATTCGAGAGGGATTCCTCGATCGCTTCCGATAGCGCTTTCTCGAACGTCTGCTCGTCGGGTGTGCGATTCGTGTTGTCGGGAAGGTAGTCGAGCAGACGATTGTCTTCTCCCGGTGTCATCGGCGCATCGAGAGAGAGATGCACCTGCGAGATGAGCATCGTCTTGGCGACTTCTTCCTCGGTGATATCGAGCCCTTCGGCAATTTCGAGGTGGGTCGGCTGCCGTCCCAGCTCCTGGAGAAGCGTGCTGGCCCGCTTTCCGATTCGGTGCAGCGCACCCGCACGGTTGAGCGGCACCCTCACTATTCGCGACTGCTCGGCAAGCGCCTGCAGAATGCTCTGGCGAATCCACCACACGGCGTACGAGATGAACTTGATGCCCTTGGTCTCGTCGAACTTGTGCGCCGCGCGAATCAGGCCGAGGTTGCCCTCGTTGATGAGGTCTGAGAGGGAAACTCCCTGATTCTGATATTTCTTTGCGACCGAGACAACGAAGCGAAGATTCGAGCGAACGAGTTTGTCGAGAGCTTCCTGGTCGTTGAGACGAATTCTTTGCGCGAGGGTTACTTCCTCCTCGCGCGTGATGAGGGGGTAGACACTGATGTCCCGAAGGTACTGATCGAGTGATCCTTCGTCGTACGTAGTTTTTCTGTTTGCCGAAACCGCCATACGTGATACTGCTCCTTCCCGCGACCGCGATATTATGTCCGACGACGGCCGCAATGGCGAGTCCGGTTTCACTACTGGATCATCTCTCCGAAACGCTTCCATCGAACGCGCGTCAGCCAGTCGAGTTTAACCGCACCATCAGGGTCGTAGCTATAATAGACCACCATTGGTCGGCCGCGCACAAGTGAGTCCGCAACGAATCCCCAGTACCGGCTGTCGAGTGAATTGTCCCGATTGTCGCCCAGCACGAAGTAGTTCTTTTCAGGGACGACCAGCGGACCCCAGTTGTTACGTGAGGGATGATATCCGGGGAGTGCTTCCAGCGACCCGATGCTCATTGGTGAGCGCGGGCTCGCCGGAACCGGATGATGCGCGCTCAGCAGATACCCGAGCTGCCAGTTGAACTCGTCGTCGGAAACGTCGGAGCCCGGGGAAGTATGTGAGACGTACGCCTCGCGCTGCGGCACGCCGTTTCGAACCAGCTGCCCGTTGCGCATCTCGAGCGTGTCGCCAGGCAGGCCGACAATTCGCTTGACGAAATTCTTGGTGCGGTCGACGGGCCATTGAAAGACGATGACGTCGCCGCGCTGTGGCGTCCGGATTCCTGGGAGTTTCACGTTGGCGAATGGAACCTCGGCCCCGTAGACGAGCTTGTTCACGAGAAGGAAGTCGCCCACGAGAAGCGTCCCTTCCATGCTGCCCGTCGGAATCTTGAACGCCTCGACAAAGAAGGAGCGGATGACGAGAAACAAGGCGAGCGCCATAACGACCGACCGGAACCAGTCCCAGGCGAACCGAAGCCCGGACCGCCGTTTGCCGTTCACTGTATTGAGTGCGCTCGAGCGCCGTTCTTCACTCACCATCATTACCGCGTCGTCTCCCCGTTCGTCACCGCTATGAGCTTTGCTTCTAGTCCAGCGTTACCCAAGATAATTGTCGATCTGGGCCCGTTGTAAAGTTCCTGAGAAATCGGCGTAGCCGACCTTCGTCTCGGAATAAAACTCATAGACCTCCCAGCCGCCCTCGCGATGCCCATTGCCTGTCTGCTTTACACCGCCAAACGGCATGTGTGCCTCTGCCCCGATGGTGGGAGCGTTCACATAAGTGATGCCGTTGTCCAGCTCTGAAAATGCTCTGAAAGCAGCGTTCACGTCCTTCGTGTAGATAGATGACGACAGCCCGTATTTCACGCCGTTGTTGACGGCGAAAGCCTCGTCAACCGATGAGACCCGGATAACCGACAGCACGGGACCGAAAATCTCCTCCTGCTCGATCGTCATTCCCGGCTCGACTGCCGCAAAGATCGTCGGCTGAAAAAAATTTCCCTTACCTAATCCGCCACTGTCAGGTCGTCCCCCACCGCAGATGAGATGGGCTCCTTCCTCGACGCCAATGTCTACATAACGCTCGACCTTTTCAACAGCGGATTCATTGATCAGCGGGCCGACGTCGGTTCCCGCTTTGCGGCCGTCACCGAGCTTGAGCGCCTTCACCCGGTCGACGAGCAGCCCGAGAAAACGGTCGTGAATGCCCTTCTGGAGAATAAGACGACTGGTAGCTGTACAACGTTGCCCGGTAGTTCCGAAAGCGCCCCACAGCGCACCTTCGAGAGCGAGGTCGAGGTCGGCATCTTCGAGCACGATCTGCGCATTCTTACCGCCCATCTCGAGTGACAGACGCTTGTGCATTCGTCCGCATGTCTCGCCGACGAGTTTGCCGGTCTCCGTTGACCCGGTAAAGGAGATCAGTGGGATGTCAGGATGATCGACGATCGCCGCTCCCGCTTCCTCGCCGCGCCCGTGTACGAGTTGAATGACTTCAGGCGGCAATCCCGCTTCGAGCAGGCTCTCCACGAGAAGCGTTCCGGTGTGTGGGACGTCCTCAGCCGGCTTGAACACGCATGCGTTACCGCAAAGGAGTGCGGGAAACATTTTCCACGTCGGAATCGCCAGCGGAAAATTGAATGGGCAGATGAGACCGGCGACGCCGATCGGCCGCCGAAAGCTCATCGCCCATTTGTTGCGCAGCTCACTTGGCGCTGTATGACCAAATAACCGCCGCCCTTCGCTCGCAGCGTAGTAAGCCGTGTCGATGCCCTCCTGCACGTCTCCGCGCGTCTCGGTCAGCGGCTTGCCCATCTCGCGCGTCATGGCATCAGCGATTTCTTCCTTGCGGCGAGTAAGGATGTCCCCAACGCGCCTCAGGATGTCGCCGCGCGCAGGGGCTGGCATCGTGCGCCAGACAGCGAACCCACGCTGTGCGCTTTCGACTGCCCGGCGGACGTCGCTCGCGCCGGAGAGCGGGAACTCTCCGATCAGGTCAGTGGCGTCGGCTGGATTCCTGTTCTCGAACCACGTGCCGGAATCTGGTGCACACCATTCGCCGGCGATGAAATTGTTGAATCGTTTCATTAGAAGAGATGAAGTGTTACGAGTGCTCGCGCGTCAGCGCGTACCTGTCGATTTTTTTATAGAGATTCGAACGCGGCATCTCAACCGCACGTGCCGTCTCCGAGACATTCCAATCGAACTCGCGCAGCTTGCCAAGCAGATAAGCGCGCTCCGCTGCGTCCTTGAACTCCTCGAACGTGCGGCATTGAGTCAGGTTACCGAGGCCAGTGTCATCCGCCGCGCGGGCTCCGGCAAGCCGCTCGACGTCGCGCGCGGTGATCTCCGGCCCGCTTGCGAGAATCAGTAGGCGTTCGACCGTATTCCTCAGCTCGCGTACATTTCCCGGCCAGTCGAAGGATCTGAGCTTCTCCATCGCGCTCTCGCCCATTCTCCGCGGGACAATGCCTTCGCGCTCCGTAAGAACGGCAACGAAATACGAGACGAGAGCCGGAATGTCTTCGCGGTGCTCCCGAAGGGGCGGGACATGAATCGGCACGACATTCAGCCGGTAATACAGATCCTCGCGAAATCGTCCTGCTGCGATCTCGGCTTCGACATTCTTGTTCGTCGCTGCGATGACTCGCACGTCGACTGAGATAGATCGCGCACCGCCGATCCGCGTTATGACGTTGTCCTGAAGCACACGCAGGACCTTCGCCTGAGCGGCCAGACTCATGTCGCCGATCTCGTCGAGGAAAAGTGTGCCGCCGTTGGCCTGCTCGAATTTTCCCGCGCGGTCAGCTGTGGCACCGGTGAACGATCCCTTCATATGGCCGAACAGCTCGCTCTCGATCAGCTCCCCGGGGATCGCCGCACAGTTCACCTCCACGAAGGTCTTTCTCGCGCGTGGAGAGTGCTTGTGGAGCGCTCGCGCGACGAGCTCTTTCCCGGTGCCATTCTCCCCGGTGATGAGCACTCGCGCCGGCGTCGCTCCGACTTTCTTGATTTTGTCAACTAATGCCCGCACTGCGCCCGAGTCACCGATTATCTCGTACGGCGCGGTGCTGACGTCGCGCAGCCGGGAATTCTCTTCGCGCAGGTCGAGGTGGGCCAGCGCATTGCGAAGCATGACGAGAATTCGGTCCGTATCGAGCGGCTTCTCGAGGATCTCGTAAGCGCCGAGCTGTGTCGCTTCGACGGCAGTCCGGATTGTCGCGTGTCCGCTGATCATCACGACCAGGGCAGCCGGATCGATCTC
>JBDSVO010000010.1:0-7885 GCA_039927215.1 Gemmatimonadaceae bacterium | reverse complement strand
GACGCGGAGCTTGATATCCGCACGACCGTCGCTGTTCGTATCGCGCAGCGCCATGATTCCACCACGCCCTTTGTCGCCGCGCATATGGGTGCTGTTTGCGCTCGACCGACTTCCATCCTCCAGCGCGACGTAGACGTCACCGTTGTTCGTGACGACAAGATGCCGGGCGACGCCGACCTCGTCGGCAAAGACCGACGCACAGAAACCAGCAGGCAGCGTAATGCCGCCGTTCCCCCGATCGCACTGCTCGCTCGGGGGGAGTGCGTCCTGGTTGCACGCTCCCATAACTGAGAGCGAAGAGATGCTTATTAAGAGGCGAACGTGCGGTGTGAATGACATCGGAGTGTTCAAGAGGATGCGCATCATTCCCGACGCACGCTAGTTCCAGCTGGCAAGTCCGAAATGCTTCAGGGTCTCTTGACAGTTCGACCCGGAAGGACGATAAACTCGTGCGCGTGGAACCAGCCAAAGTTCGATACCAAACGCGGGCGCAGTTCCCTGCGTCTGAAGCTCGGACGCGACAAGCATAAACGGAGCTCGAACATTTCCTGTAAACTCATGGGAAGGCTGCGCTTTGGGGTGAGCCTCCTTTCACTCGTGCTCATCGCTGCCTGCGACAAGAAGCCCGAGAGCAAGCGAAACATCATCGGGTACGCTCAGGTGTCATCGGCGGCTGCGCTCGACGATGCGCGCAACGGTTTCTTCAAGGCCCTCGCCGACTCGGGTTACGTCCGCGACTCGACGATAACGATTCTCGAGCGCAATGCGCAGGGCGACATCCCGACGCTCTCGCTCATCATGAGCGAATTCCTACAGCAAGGTGTTACCCATGTCGCGACGGTCTCTTCAGTGGCGACGCAGGCCGCGCTGAAGTCGGTCACCGATCGTCCGATAATATTCGGCGCCGTTGCAAATCCTTACGTCATCGGCGCAGGGACTTCTCCGACACAACACCGTCCCAACGTAACTGGCGCCGAGATTCCTCTTCCAGTCGACTCCGCGATCTTCCTCGCACACGAGGCATTTCCCGAGATAAAAGCGTGGGGCACACTGTTCGATCCGTCGGACCCGTTCGCCGAGTTCTACCTGGAAAAGGCAAAGAAAGCAGCAGCGGCGGCGGGAGTGCGTCTCGTGACAGTCGCGTGCACCGGGCCGGGAGACATCGGCACCGGCATTCAGGCGCTCAAGGCAGCGGGCGCCGGCGGCGTCGTGCAAATCCCAAGCGTGATGATCGGTGGCGCCTTTGCGGCGGTGGTCAAGTCAACACGACAGGCCAACCTCCCGCTCATCGCCACATCCACCAGCTATCACGGCGCACCAATCTCGCTTGGCCTGAGCTTCTACATGAACGGCTACGAGATGGGGTTGATAATGATCCGCGTTCTGCGCGGAGCTGATCCGGCAACGATTCCGTTTCAGGCTGCCGATCGTCGTATCCTTCTCGTCGATCTCGATGCGGCGCGCGAGTACGGAGTCACGATCCCGGCGACAATCGTGAGTCGTGCCGATTCGGTCCTGGGCACGAGCGCAACGAATGCGTCTTCTTCCGGTGCCGCGAGCGCAGCAAACCCAACCCCTGTAAGGCGGCAAAGTAATCCCTTCGAGTTCTGGCTCGTCGCAGTTACGCAGGGGCTCGCGTTAGCTGCGCTGGCGTGGGGCGTCTATCTCTCCTCGCGTATTCTCCGCTTCGCCGACATCACACCCGACGGAAGCTACCCGCTCGGTGGAGCTGTCGCGGCAGCGATGATCGTCGGGGGCACCGATCCGCTGATCGCAACATTCGTTGCGCTGCTGGCCGGCATGGTCGCGGGCTACATCACGGGTGTGCTTCACACGCGACTCGGAGTGAAGGATTTGCTCGCCGGCATTCTTGTCATGACTGCTCTCTACTCAGTGAACCTGCACGTGATGGGAAAATCGAACATCTCGCTGCTCGACATCCCAACGCTCGTTGAAGACGTGCACCGGGTTATCCCCGCCTCCGTGACGTGGTCCGATGATCTTTCACTTGGCGTGCTTTTCTTCGCGATCGCGCTCGTACTCGGCGGAATTCTCACATGGTATCTGAGAACAGATTTCGGAATGGCGATGCGCGCCGTCGGTGACAACCCGGCAATGATCACCGCGCAGGGCGTAGACAAGCGCCGGATGATCGAGCTCGGCCTCGCAATCGCCAACGGACTCGTTGCATTCTCGGGCGCGCTCATGGCGCAACAGCAAGGCTTCGCCGATGTGGGAATGGGAGTCGGGACGCTTGTCGCCGGCATGGCGGCGGTGATTATGGGCGAGACGCTCCTGTTCAACAGACGAGGCCTCGGAGTGACAATCATTATGGTAGCAGCTGGCGCCATTGTTTTCCGCGGCATGGTTGCGCTCGCTCTTCGCGCGGGTCTCAACCCAATCGATCTCAAGCTTGCAACGGCGGCATTCGTGCTCGCCGCGCTGGCGTTGCCAAAGCTCCGGTATGGGCGTGGCGGAGTGGGCGTAGCGCAATGATAGAGATCGAGCGGCTCGAGAAAACTTTCCTGCAGCCAGGAGGCGAAAAAGTGCTGGCGCTGCGGGGCGTTGATCTCCTGATACCGTCGGGTCAGTTCGTGACCGTGATTGGCACGAACGGTTCGGGCAAGTCAACGCTGCTGAACGCGGTCGCTGGAAGTTTTCTGCCGGATGCAGGCACAATCCGCATCGCCGGCATTGACGTCACGCGGCAATCTGAATGTCGGCGTGCGGCTCTTATCGGTCGTGTATTCCAGGATCCGTTCAAGGGAACCTGTCCGTCGATGACTGTCGCCGAGAACCTGCGAATGGCGGAGCTTCGAGGCAGTCGCCGCGGCTTGCGTGTCGGGTTGAATCGGCCTGCGTTCGAGCGGTATCACACACTCTTGTCCGGACTCGGAATGCGCCTCGAGAAGCGACTGAAGGCCTCGATGGGAACGCTTTCCGGCGGACAACGTCAGGCTGTGACGCTGCTCATGGGAACACTTCAACGGCCCCAATTGCTCCTGCTCGATGAGCACACCGCTGCGCTCGATCCGCGTGCCGCCGATCAGGTCATTCAGATCACGAACCAGATTGTGCGCGAGCATGCGCTGACGACGCTGATGGTGACGCACAGCATGGAGCAGGCGCTCGAGCAGGGGGATCGTACGATCATGATGCATCGCGGTGAGATCCTCGCCGACCTTTCAGGAAGTGAGCGCGAAGGTCTCGATGCCGGCGATCTGCTCAAGCGCTTCGCCGAGCTGCGATACACGGTCGAATTCGCGGTAGCCGCAGGTCCGGTGTGACACGCGGAATTATTTGTTTGCGTACAGGTGCAACGTACGCTAACAAGGTTTCCTGACGGATCCAGCGGAGGAAGGCCGCGAAATATCTGCAGCACGGGCGATTGGAGATCGGAGACCCGAACAAGGTCACTAAAACCCTGCTAACCTCGTTCTAGCGGCAGGAAGTCCCGATCCGGAGAGGCCAGGCTCGCCGATTGACCGCTTCGGATTTCTCCTGGAAAACCGACCCTATTGACAATCCGGACTAAGTGTTGAAATATCAACATAGTGTTGGTTTTTCAACACAGGCTTTGAAACCTTTGAACCCTTTTGGTCGATAGGGCATCAAAGAGGGAAGAGCTCTGACCAAAACATACTTCCTCCGGACGTACCGCTCATGATCGTCGCCGCGCTTCTCGGACTAGCCTTGAGTCTTCAGGCTCCCCAACACGCTTCAATTCAGACCGATGGGAATGGGTCTGCTTCCTCCGCCAAGATCCCACTTCCCACGGACAGTACTGCGACGGCTCTGCGCGCCACAGATCCGCCGGTGATCGATGGGAACGGGGACGACCAGATATGGTCCTCGACGCCCGCGATTACGGCGTTCAAGCAATGGCGGCCGACGGAAGGCAAGGCGCCACGGTACAAAACCGAAGCGAAGATCGCGTACGACGCGTCGAACCTCTACGTGTACGTCCGGGCGTTCGATCCGCACCCCGACAGCATCATCAAGCTCCTCGAGCGGCGCGACAGCTACACGTCGTCTGACATGATCTGGTTGTTCCTGGATTCCTATTACGACCGGCGCACCGGTTTCGAGTTCGGCGTAAACGCAGCCGGGGTGAAGACCGATGCAGCCATTTACGACGACGGCAACGAAGATTTTGCCTGGGACGGAGTATGGGATGTCGCAACGCGCATCGACTCACTTGGCTGGGCTGCCGAGTACCGGATCCCACTTTCTCAACTGCGTTACAGCAGGGACCGCACGCACACCTTCGGGATCACCATAGACCGGTACAACTATAGATACCAGGAACGCGAGAGCTGGCCACTCATCAGGCAGTCGAAGCCAGGATTCGTATCACAGTTCGGCTCGTTGCATGGGCTGGACGATCTGGAGGCGCCCCGCCGGCTAGAGGCGGTTCCGTACGTCGTAACGAAGAGCGCCACCAATATCATCAGCAACAGGTTCAACCAGAAACAGAGTGTGGCTCTCGGCGGCGACGTGAAATACCGAATCGCTTCGAACCTGACTCTCGATGCGACCATCAACCCGGACTTCGGACAGGTCGAGGCGGACCCGGCGGTGCTCAATCTCTCCGCCTATGAGTCCTTCTTCGACGAGCGGCGCCCATTCTTCGTCGCGGGTCGAGGACTGTTCCGACTCGACGTCAACTGCAGCGCCGTCAACTGCAACGGCGAAAACCTTTTCTATAGTCGTCGCATCGGACGAACCCCCCAGCTCGCCGGTATCTACGGAGATACCGTGCCGGTGCAGCCAACGACGATCATCGGCGCGGCAAAAGTGATTGGTCGACTGCCGCGCGGTCTGACGCTCGGCGTACTGGATGCCGTGACACAGAGAGAGGCAAATCCAGGAGATACGACTTATGATCCGGCGACGAACTATGCCGTCGTCCGCGCGACTCAGGATTTCCGCAAGGGAAGCAGTACCATCGGGGCGATGGTAACCGGCGTGAATCGGAGTCTCGATGAATGGTCGACTCCCTACCTCGCTTCGAGTGCCTACGCCGCAGCCGTGGACTTTCGGCATAAATTGTTCAAGAACAGGTACGAGGTCTCGGGATCTTTCGACAAGAGCCGCGTGCAAGCGAGTCCGTCGACGATCCTCGCCCTCCAGAGAAGCGGCGTGCACAACTACCAGCGTCCCGACTCCGACCTGCCGCTCGACCCCGATCGCACTGTGCTGACCGGCGACGCAGAGGAGCTCAAGTTCGGCAAGATCGGTGGACAGAACTTCAGCTTCGAGTCCGCCTATATGCGACGCTCGCCGGGATTCGAGATCAATGACATTGGATTCCTGCGGCGGGCAGACCAGCAGTCATGGGCGACCTGGGCGGGACTTTTCGATCGTAAGCCGAAGCTGTTCTACAACAGGTTTCAGCTGAACAACAACTGGTGGCAGTACTGGACCACGGATGGGTTGCCGCTCGAGGCGGGGTACAACACCAACATGCACATCACCTTCAAGAACAACTGGGGTTGGCATCAGGGGGGTACGATCGGTCAGCTCGGCAAGACCTACGACGACCGGGCGGCACGCGGCGGGCCGGCAGTTCGACAGGATCGCTACATCGCGCCATGGCTCTTTATCAACGGTGACGATCGGAAGTCGATCGTGCCTTCCCTTTCGGTCAACTATTTCCGGGGCGATGGTGGCAGGAGCTCGTCATGGAGCGTCAGTCCCGAGGTGAGCTACAAGGTTCTCGGTCAATTCAGCTCCTCTCTCGCGTTCAATTGGAATCACAACATCACTGACAATCAGTTCTATGGACGTTTCAGCGATGCCGTGGGCCAGCACTACACATTCGCGCGTCTCGATCAACACACGACATCTGTGACAGCCCGGCTGAACTACACGTTCACGCCGGACATCTCGTTGCAGACTTACCTGCAGCCCTTCGTCTCGAAGGGCACGCATAACAATGTGCGCCAGCTGTCGGCGACACCGCGAGCGGATAACTACGACGACCGGTACGCTCCGTACGACAATCCGTCGGTTACGAGCGATCCGGGCGGCTTCAACTTCAAGCAGCTTCAGTCGAACGTGGTGTTTCGCTGGGAGTACAAGCCGGGCTCGACGCTGTTCGCGGTGTGGAATTCAGGGCGTCAGGGTTTCCTGCCACGCGAAGGCAACGAGAATTTCCAGGGAGATGTGGGTGATCTCTTCAGTCTTCACCCGGCAAATACTTTCCTCGTGAAGGTGTCGTACTGGCTCAACCGCTAATCGCCAACCGCTACCCGCTGTCAGTATCGACCGCGTCGCTCAGGCAGGACGCGGTCGTGTCATAGTAGCGCCGAACATTCCGCTGATCGTGAGGTCTGTGATCGTCAAATAGGTGGATCACTGCTGACATGGGGCGCGCGGATCGGGCTTTGGCTTGTCGACGATGATGTCGTGGTCGAGGTTCGCAAGTGTCTTCGCGACATCGTACACGAGCTCCACTATCCGAGCGTAGTGCGGATACTCGATGTACTGCGGCTCGTCAGTCACCTGGTGATAGTCCGCATGCCCGCCGTCGAAAAAGAATGTTATCGGTATGCCGTAGCGGGCATACATATAGTGATCGCTCCTACAGTAATACTGATGCGGCTCCGCGTCGGCATCGCGCGCGTAGTCAAGCGTCAACGGCGTTTTCTGCGCGCGATTGACCTGCTCGATAATGTCACCGAGCTCGGTGCTCAGACGGTGTGACCCGATCAGCTGGACATAGGTAGCACTTCCGTAAACAGCTCTGCCATTCTCTGTACGAACGATGTCCGTTGCGCCTCCTCGGCCAATCATGTCGATGTTGAGCTGAGCCACGATCGAATCGCGCGGTACGGTCGGATGATCTGTGAAATAGGCAGAGCCAAGCAGCCCGAGCTCCTCTGCGGTGTGCCACACGAAGAGAATGGAGCGCTTCGGCTTAACGTTGGATTTCACCATGGCTTCCGCTATCTCGAGCAGCGCCATCGATCCGGAGCCGTCGTCGTCCGCCCCGTTCATGATCGAATCGAGCCGCGGCGGACGAATCCGGCGCAGGCTGTCGCGAATCGCGTTAATTCGCGCCCACTGCCCTGGTGTTGGTTCGACTTCTGGGCTCTCAGCGCCTCCCGGACGCGCGACGATGTTGAACGCGCGCACCGAGTCATGATCGACAGGTTCTTCCACGGGATCGTGATCGTTGTGAGCACCGATCGCGATGTAGCGACCCCGCATTCTTTCATCACTGCCGCGCAGTATTGCGACAATATTCCGCGCCGGCCTGGGCTTCGTGTCGAACGTGATGCTCTCCCTCGCCAAAAGCGGCACATCCTGGAAGTACGTGCCGTTCTCGCCAGCCGGCTCCAATCCCAGTCGGCGAACTTCGCGCTGTATGTAAGCGGTGCCGCGCAAGTTGTCCGGTGTGCCGGCGGCACGCCCGCCCATTGAATCGTCAGCGAAAATGTAGAGGCGAGTCTTCAGGTCACCGGCAGTAATCTCAGGCTGTGTTCCCGGTCCGGAATACACGCGGTCATTCACCGGCACCGAGGGAGCAACAGCGCTCGCGCGTGGTTCTGGAGCCGTTTTCGGTTGCGCGATGCATGAGATGAGCGCGGTGAGTGCAACAACGAGAATCCGCGGATCGGCACACTGCCGCAGCATCACCGAACGATCGGAGGTAGAGTTCATTCGGACGGAATATGTATGATCTCCAATAGCAACGGTTTACATCCCGCCGCAACAGGGCCGAGCCTCGTCCGCGCAATCGGCCGGTGGACCCTCGTTGCCGCGATAATGAACGCAGTCGTCGGCAGCGGGATCTTCGGACTCCCGTCGGCGATTGCCGGATTTACGGGAGAGTGGAGCCCCGTCGCAGTTCTCATCGCGGGATGCGGAATTCTTGTCA
>JBDSVO010000009.1:0-8928 GCA_039927215.1 Gemmatimonadaceae bacterium | reverse complement strand
CGATCAGCTCGTACGTCTTGGGATCGTTCGCCGGCAGCTTGTACATCTCTGGCCGCTCACCAGTCCGCACCTCGATGTAATCGAACGCTCTTCGCACGAGCGACAGCGCACCCAATCCCAGAAAATCGAACTTGGGAATTCCCACGGCATCGAGGTCGTCCTTGTCGAATTGAACGATGGTCCGCCCCATGGTCGTGTGCTCGATGGGCACATAGTCGCCGAGTGGTTGCGATGACAGAACGAATCCACCGACGTGCGTTCCGCGAATGCGCGGCAATTCCTCGAACGCCGCCATCGCGTCGAGCATCGTCCTGCCACGCTGATCTTCGACGGTCAATCCAAACTTTGGGCCGAGCACCTCACGCACATTTTGAGCGCCAGCGATTGGATCGTCGTAGTGCAGCCGCTTGGAGATGTCGTTCGCCAGTTCGATTGGATATCCCAACGCGCGCATCGAATCGCGCAGCGCGTTCGGCGCACGATACGTCTGCACGATGCACGCAATGGCCGAGTGGGAGCGCTCGTAGTGGTCGTACATGTAGTCGAGGACTTCCTCGCGACGGTCGTGCTCGATGTCGAGATCGATGTCCGGCGCCTCGGTGATTCCATCGACGCGCATCTCGGAAAGAAATCGCTCGAACAACAGTCCATTGGCGACAGGATCGACGGCTGTAATCGCGAGACAGTAAGCGACCGCCGAATTCGCCGCGCTACCTCGACCCTGGCAGAGAATGTTGCGCGATCTCGCGAACTGCACCGCATCCCACATCACGAGAAAGAATCCGGAGAACCCAAGCCGCTTGATGATGCCGAGCTCGTGCTCGATCTGATTCATCTGCGCGTCGGAGATCGCACCCCATCGCTCGCGCGCACCGTCGTATGCTTTCTCGCGAAGCCACGTATCGTCGCTCCATCCTGGTGGAACGGGAAAGTGCGGAAGCGGCGGTCGCATCCATGCGAGAGAGAAGTTGCACTCAGATGCGATGCGCTCCGATTCAACGAGCCCCTCCTCTCTTCCCTTCCATCGCTCGCGCATCTCCGCGGGCGAGAGCAGTCGCCACTCGCCATTCGGATGGAGCAGTCCGCGCGCTGATGCTTCGTCGATCGTGAGATCGTAACGCAGCGAAGTGAGAATGTCGTGAACGAGGCGGCTCTTCTCATCCACATACCGCGGATCATTCACCGCAACCCACGGCACCTTGTGCTTCTCGGCCACCTCGATCAGCGCGGCTGCAAGCGCCGCTTCACATCCACCGGTATGATGGAGCTGAACTTCAACGGCGAGACGATCGCCGAATACATCACGCCATTGAGCGAGCGTGCGAGCTGCGGCCGAGTACTCGCATGATTGGATTCGCGCGGCAACGGGACCGGATGCGGGACCGGTGAGCGCGTGAACTCCCGCACTTCGCTCAGCGACATCCCTCCAGCTCACGCGTGGCCGTCCGCGCAACTTTGCGTTCTGTCCCTTCTGCCAGCCTTTGAGATCGGAATGAACGCGCGCGCGTGTAATGAGCGCAGCGATGTTGCGATACCCTTCCGCCGTCCGAGCAATCAATCCAACGGGATGGCCGTCTACATTCAGCTCGGCACCAACGATCGGGCGGATTCCCTGGCGCTTTGCTTCCAGGCAGAATCGAACGATGCCGCCGATGTCGGCGTTGTCGGTTATCCCGATACTATGGTATCCGAGCTCGGCGGCTTTCTTCGCCAGTGCTTCGGGAGTGACGGCTCCGTCTCCGAAGGAAAACGCTGTGTGGGCTCGGAGCTCGACGGACATATTTTATGGTAGTACCGAATAAATACCGAAAGCAAGCCTTGAGCCAGAAGCTATCTGCGCATAGTTTTAGTGATATTATGCGCAGAGCCAAGAATCTTTATCTCGACCCGGACGCAATCGAGCACGGAGAGAAGTACAGCCGCATCCACAAAACAAATCTCTCGCAGCTGGTCAGCGACTTTCTTCGATCGCTCCCTCTCGAGGCCGACGTCGAGTATACGCCGGCCGTCAAGCGATTGATCGGTGCAGCCTCTTCAAAGAAGCGAATAAAACGACCGGTCGATGTACACGACTACCACGACCATCTGATGAAGAAATACGGCGGAAATAAATGACACCGCCGCCACTCAGGCTTTTGATCGACATCAGTGTCATTCTCGACGTAGTTCTTCCCCGTGAAGAATGGCTCACGGATTCGGCTGCGATCCTGAACAGAATCTCTGAAAAGCGAGTGATTGGACTCGTGGCAACGCACGCGATCACAACGACTTATTACATCGTCGCGCGCAAGAATGGTCGGGCTGCAGCGTTAACAACGGTCGCCGACCTTCTCCAGATGTGCGACGCAGTACCGATGACGTCAGCCGATTTTCAACGAGCTCTGGCACTTGGCCTGAAGGATTTCGAGGATGCCGTTACAGCGACTGCTGCTCTCGTAGCGGGCGCAGATTATCTCGTCACTCGAAATGAAAGAGACTTCAAGCACGCACCGGTTGTTGCCAGGTCTCCGGCAGGACTATTGCCACTTTTGGTGTGACCATGTAATATGACCATAGTCATATCTCACGACCATGAAATCAATCCCCGCAGGAAAGTTCAAAGCGATTTGTCTCGATCTCCTCGACAGGGTCAAGGAAGACCGCGAGGAGTACGTGATTACCAAGCGCGGAGTACCGTTCGCGAAGCTCACGCCGGTCGAGCCGCGTCACGGCAGTGCGCTTGGATTTATGCGAGGCACCGTCATCAACTCGGATGCACTCCTGGAGCCCAATGACGAGCCGTGGGGCGAATCGGAATCTGATCCGCTCAACCAGCCTTAGGCGCGCCTCAAGATGGCGCTCCTGCTCGACACTCACGTCTGGGTATGGTTTCTCGAGAGCGACGAAAAGCGCCTGTCCAAAAAAACCGTCGAGCGGCTGACAACAGCCGAAGAAGCAGGAGAACTTCTCGTTTCCGACATCTCCTTCCGGGAAGTCGCGAACAAATCAATGAGAGAAAAGCTGTTTTCAATCGACGCTATCATCTGGCTCGAACGCGCCGCCGTCGCTCCCGGCGTAACATATCTGCCTGTCGAAAGAGCAGCACTGATTCAAAGCACAAGACTTTCCGGGATTCCTCCGCGTGACCCAGCGGATCGCATTCTGATAGCGACCGCGCAGCTGAACGACGCAACACTCGTTACAGCTGATGCGAAAATCATAAATTATGCGCGCGGGCAGCGTGGACTCTCCGTCCACGACGCGCGCAAATAAATCTCACGCGATGACTGTCACTGCCGATAGAGCATGAATCTGTTCCTCCGGCTTCAAACATCGCTTGCTGACGCCTACGACCTCGAGCGAGAACTCACCGGCGGAGGGATGTCGAGAGTGTTCCTCGCCAGGGAGAGAGCGCTCGGACGACTCGTAGTCATAAAGGTCCTGGCGCCCGAGATGTCGAGCGGAGTGCTGGCGGAGCGATTCCGCCGGGAAATCTCTGTCGCGGCGCAGCTCCGTCACCCGAATATCGTCCCACTCCTCACCGCAGGAGAAGCAGACGGTCTTCTCTATTTCACGATGCCGTTCGTGGAAGGAGAGACACTCCGCGCGCACCTCAAAGCTGGGCCGCTATCGGTCCGCGAGAGTCTGCGCATGCTCCGTGAAATCGCATCCGCGCTGTCGTATGCGCACGACCATCGGGTTGTCCACCGCGACATCAAGCCTGAAAACGTGTTGATCGAGAACGGCAACGCGGTAGTGACGGACTTTGGCGTATCGAAAGCGCTTGCAATAGCGGGCCTGAATGAATCACAGGCAGGAAGCGGCATTACCACAGCGGGGCTCGCGCTGGGGACGATCGCATACATGGCGCCCGAGCAAGCCGCGGCAGATCCTGACACCGACCATCGCGCTGATCTGTATGCACTGGGCATTACCGCCTACGAGATGTTGAGCGGCGCGACTCCATTCGCCGGACGGACTCCACAGAAGATCGTGACTGCCCACTTCACGGAAAGACCGGCCCTGCTGTCGACCATGCGTGACGATCTTCCCGAGTCGCTTGCAGAACTGGTGGCGCGCCTGGTGGACAAGCAGCCTGAAGACCGGCCGCAATCAGCGACAGAAGTCATCCAGGCAATCGACGAAATCACAGCAACACTGTCTTTCGCCGAGCGCTCCGGCAGCGGCTCAGGATATATCCGCGGTACTACTACAAAAACGCGCATGTCTCTGCGCACGAAGCAATCACTCGTCGGAGCGCTTGTTATTCTCGGAACGGCCGGCGCTTACGCAGGCTGGCGAGTGAGTCGTGGCTCGGAGAACCAAACAGCAATGACAGCGCGTCGCATCGCACCGGATGCAGGCTCTGTTGCTGTCCTCGTTTTCGCAAATACGAGCGGTGTGCCCGAGGATGAGCACTTCACCGATGGACTCACCGATGAGCTGATCACGCTTCTCGGAAAGGTTCACGGCGTCAAAGTGGCGGCGCGCACCTCGGTGTTCGCCCTCAAAGGCAAGCAGCTCGGCGTCCGAGCTATCGCCGACACACTTGGTGTCGCGACGGTACTCGACGGAAGTGTAAGGCGTGCGGGCAACAGGCTCAGGGTGACGGTGCAACTCGTGAGCGCCGCGACCGGACAGGCGTTGTGGTCGGACTCCTACGATCGCCAGCTCATCGATGTATTTGCTGTGCAGGAAGAAATTGCGCGGGCGATAGTCGGAGCCCTGAACGTCCGACTCACCGCGAATGAGCAGATTCGTCTTGCGAAACGTCCCACAAACGATCTCGAGGCTTACGAGCTCTATCTCAGGGGCCGCTCGTACTACGGTTCGCGCGCGCGCCGGGATCTCGACTCGGCACTCACGTACTTTCAGCGAGCAACCGAACGCGATTCTCGCTTTGCGCTTGGCTATGCGGGTATGGCGGATTGCTTCGTTGTGCAATCGAACTTCAATTACGCACGCTCGAGCGAAGCACTGGAGCGCGCCCGAATCGCCTCTGATCGCGCGATCACTCTCGACTCCTCGCTGGCCGAGGCGCACGCGTCGCGCGGTTTCGTGCTGGCGTCACGCGGCTCGTTCGCGTCATCCGAGGCGGCATTCCAGCGCGCTCTCGCGCTCAACCCAAGCTACGCTCTCGGTCATCACTACTACTCGCTTCTTCTGACGATGCTTGGCCGCCCGGCCGAGGCGTTCGAACAGAACACACAGGTGCTTCAGCTCGATCCGTTATCGGTTCCCGGAGCGGCATTCCGCGGCTTACTCCTCATCCAGCAGGGAGACTACGCGGGAGCGAGATCCCGGCTGCAGCAGAATCTCGCGCTCGGTTCCGACTATCCTCTGACGTTCCTCTGGCTTGGATTCCTCGAGATTCGCGAAGGACATAGCGAGCGCGCAAAGCCTTTCTTCGAACGTGCGTACAAGCGGATACCTGCATTTCCGGGTGTAAGCGCTGCCATGATCTACACGGACATGCGGCTCGGACAACGAGCCGACGCAGAGAGGTTGCTATCGATGGTCCGAGCGGCGGCAACTGACGAACAGTCGCGGATGACGCTTGCACTCACTCTGGCTGTCGCGGACAGCCTCGACAGCGCGTTCGCGCTGCTTTCCCGTCCCCGCTGGGACGTCCCGTCGTTGATCGAGCTGCGAACCGATCCGTTGCTCGAAAGGTTTCGATCGGACGCTCGATATCGCGAACTGCTGGCGCGCTCCGGCCTGAAACAATAGCACCACCGGCGGCGGTGGCGGTTCCCGACCGCTCAGATCACGACGGTAGCTGTAACAGCGACCTCGCGAAAATGTCCGGGATGATCAGCGCCAGTCGATCTCCATGATCTGCGCGGGAGTTGTCCCGGTATTGCGCAGCACATGCTTGTATCCCGCGTTACGCCAGCGCCATGCACCCGCTCCCGTTCCACCAGTTGCCGCAGCTGCGTCGCCTTCGTCCGAGATCGCCCCCGCAGTCACATACACAGTCAAGCCCGGCGCTGCGTGTGTATGCACCTCGGTCGATTCGCTGGCAGCAAGTCGAGTGATAAAAGCCCGCGCCGCCTGCCCCTCCTTGAGAAGATGGCGCGATGCAGTTTCGGCCAGCGCCGCCGACCCGTCACCAGGCGACATGAGCCATTCCGCCACGAGATAGTGAATCCGCACGGTGTCGGCGTTACCGACACGATGAGTATAAGGAAGCGACGCCGACCAGTTCTCGATTAACGTTCCTACGCTGTTGGGGACTTCGACCGGGCCACGCGGTTCCCCCAGCTTTTGCGTCCAGCTACGCCCATCCTGAATTACCGCACCTACCAGCGGATTCGCGTGCGTATGGAAGAGGTTGGCTTCTCCTGGCGGAATCACCACGTCCATCACCCGCGTGTATTGATTCTGGAAGACGAGGCGATGTCCGGGTTCTTCATACACGGGCACGCCCCGTGTTTTGGATTGAGACTGCACGTCGGCAATCGGTGGCCGACTTCCGTGACAGGCGCCAAGGAGAAAGATGCCCGCAACAACCCACCGAGTCTGTTCGATCATATCGTGCTCCTCGTCAACTTCCCTGGATGAGCTTCTGAAACCGTGGATCCTTTCTCAACTCGGCGAGCTCCGGATGGAGGCGCAGAAAGTTTCGCGACACCGGTGAAGCCGGCATTCTCAGTAACTCACCGAGACGGTTGACTGCCTCGTCGGTTTCTCCAAGGCGTGCGAGCGCTCTCGCGTGAGCCCACATCCAGTCTGGCCTCGAGAACGCGTCCTTCGACCAGCTCGGGACCGACCGCGCCTTCTCGATCGCTGCGTGAGCTTCCACCTTGTGACCGAGCGCTGCCTGTGCGAGCGCGAGCTGCGAGTAATACAGCGCCTCTTCCGGGCGCTCCCGGATTCTCGCTGTCAAAGCCACAACCGCAGAATCCGCGTAAACCTTCGCTCGCTGCTTGTCGTTCGACTCCCAATAGAAGTCCATCTTCGAAACAAAAAACAAGCTTTTCGGGCCGAAGTCCGCGTTCCATGAAAATTTGTCGACTGCATCGCGAATTGCCGGATCGGTTGTGTCCGGCCAGCCACTAATGAGAGCATTGCCCGTTGCGACCGAGCGCCCGGGCTGCAGGTCGAACTGCTTTCTCACAAACCGTACAGCTCCAGCGAGATCGCCGTCCCTCGCGATCGCGACGCGCGCCTTGTTGTTGTAAGAGGTTGCGTCCGTCGGCTCGAGGATGAGCGCTCGATCGGCCAGCCGGACAGCCTCGTCGTATTCCCGCACCATCAAATGCGTCAGGCCGAGATCGGTATAGTTGACGGCAAGCCTTGGCTCGAGCTCGAGCGCATGCTGCATCTTGGCGATCCCTTCCTTCCAGTTGCCCTGCCGGCGCAGTAACGCTCCCTGGAAAAAAATCGCCTCGAAATCATTTGGCCGGGCTCTTTCCGCCTCGGCGAGGTGAGGCAGCGCCTGATCGTAATCGAGAAAGCCGTGGTAGTAATAAATACCGAGGGCGAGGTGAGCCGCGGCGAGTGATGGATCGAGTGCAAGTGCCTTGTCGGCCGCTGCCTTGGCTCGCTTCAATCGCGCCGCGCTTCGATCCCCGTTGAACCAGAAGTACTCGGTGTTTGCCTGCGAGAGTCTCGCATACGCCAGCGCAAACTTCGGATCCGCTGCGACGGCCTTTTCGAGCTCATCGATCGACGCGCGAAAATCCTTCAACTCGATGCTTTTAACCAGAAGATCGTTTCCGCGGAGGTAGTGACCATAAGCCTCGACGTTCTCAGTGGGCTTCGCCGCAAGCGCGTCCTTCTCCGGAGCAAGAAGAGCGATGTTCAGTGCGCCAGCCACTTCGGTCGCAACTTTCGACTGAACCTCGAACATTCCCGAGAGAATGGTCTGATACGATTGGGCCCACACCTGCGTTGCATCCGCTGTACGCAACAACGCCGGACTCACACGAACGACTTCACGGCCATCGCTGCCTTTGTCCCAGCGAACGGTGCCTGTCAGGATGTACTGAACTCCCAGCTCCTGTGCGATCTGCTGCGGAGTTTTCGTGGTGGCGGCATAACTCTGAGAGCTCTGTCGACCAATGACTCTCAATCCACGTATTGCCGCGAGATGATTCGTTATCTCTTCCGTCATCCCGTCAGTGAATTCCTGACCTTCCGTGCGGCCGCGATTCTCGAACGGCAGAACCGCAATTGCCGGCACGACGGTAGCTGTGACGTTTTCCGGTGAAGAGCGAGTACCGCGAAATGCGACGAATGCAATCACTACTGCTCCGAAGATGCTCGCTGCAATCGAGGCCGGGCGTGAGAAGCGCGACTTTGTTACGGCGGGTAGCGCCATCGTCGGCGGAAGTCCGCCACTGGGTGTGGACAGCGCATCCAGCTCGTGCATCACATCGGCCGCACTCTGCGGGCGATCGGCGGCGCGCTTCTCCAGACATCGCATCACCAGCGCAGCAAGCAACGGAGGAACTGCCGGCCGGCGTCTTGTAACAGCTTCGGGCGCATCGGTCACCTGAGCAGCAAGAGTTGCCTGCGGCGACCGGCCAGCGAAGGGTGTCGAGCCGGTGAGCATCTCGTACGCCATCACCCCGAATGCGTAAATGTCCGCGCGATAATCCGTGTTCGGATCAGCCGTTGCCTGCTCGGGTGCCATGTACGCAGGAGTGCCGAGCGCGACACCAAGTGAAGTAAGGCTCGAGCCTTCAGCGCCAGTCGATGCGCTGACCGCCTTCGCGACTCCGAAATCCGTGACCATCGCCGAACCACCGGAAATGAGAATATTCTCCGGCTTGATGTCGCGATGAACGACGTGATTCTCGTGGGCATACGCGAGCGCCGAAGCAATCTCGCGAAGCACTCGAATCGCCTCGGACATCGGCAGCTCGCCGCCGTGACTCAGTCGCTGGCGCAATGATTCGCCTTTCACAAACGGCATCGTGAAGTACGGCAGACCGCCCGTTT
>JBDSVO010000008.1:0-2991 GCA_039927215.1 Gemmatimonadaceae bacterium | reverse complement strand
CGAGTACACGGCGCTGGCGTGGGGCCTCGGACTCGACTGGTTTGTGTGGAAGACGCTGCCGGGTCCCATCACGTTTCTCGGAGCGTCCATAATTATCGCCAGCGGCATTTACCTGGTGCGGCGCGAGCGCGTTCATGTGGAGGCGGAGCACCCGTAGATGGGTACGGTTGCATTTGCTATTTCCATTGCATACTGTATACAGTATGCAATTCTCGCCTAAGCTGATTCGTCGCGGTAACATCAGCCACGACGCAGCGGACGCGGTCCGCAACATGATCGTCGACGGCCGCCTTCCCGCCGGCGAGCGCGTCAACGAAGTCCACCTCTCGCAGCAGCTCGGCGTGAGCCGCACGCCTCTTCGCGAGGCGCTCGCCCGGCTCGCCCACGAAGGCGCGCTCGAGTCGTTTCCACGAATCGGCTACTTCGTTCGCCCGCTGACAATCGAAGAGTTCGAGCAGATCTATTCGATTCGGCCGATCCTCGACCCGGAAGCGCTGCGGCTCGCTGGCCTTCCGTCGCACGGGCAGATGCAGCGGCTTGCGGAGATCAATCGGCGCATCGAGAGAGCACGCGGCGCGGATGAGATCATCGCCCTCGATGACGAGTGGCACCTCGAGCTAGTGGCGGCTTGTCCGAACAAAGTGCTGATCGACCTTATCAAGCAATTTGCCCGGCGGACGCGTCGTTATGAGATCGCGCTGATGCGGGAGCAGAGGAACGTGCTCGCGTCGATCACTAACCACAAAGCTGTAATGGCAGCACTCCGGAAACGCGATCTGAAGGAGGCGTGCGCAGCACTTCGAAAGAACTGCGAGATCGGCTTTGCGCCGATTCTGGACTGGCTTACAACACGCGACGCCACACGTTCGAAGGCGGCGGTAAAGTGACTTCGCTTCGAGCACTTGTCTGCCTCATTGTGTTCACAGCAACACATGCGGCGTCTCAATCGGCAGCATCCAGACCTGCCCCCGGTGACGAGCTGATGGGACTGTGGAAGGCGAAGCGATGGTTCGGACCGGAGGCACGCGGCCCGCTGATCATTCAACGCAACGGCACCACGTTCACCGCCGACATGATGGGACAATCCGTTCCCGTCCGCGTGGACCGAACGGAATTGTCGTTCGAGCTGTCGAACCGCCCGGGGAAGTTTCGCGGAACCCTGAACAGAGACGGCACCATCATCGGCTACTGGATGCCCGGAGAGTCGTTCGCGACGGGGGGCCACACAACGCCTGTCACGCTGAAGCCGGACGGACCCATTCGATGGAGCGGCCAGGTCGTGCCGTTCGAAGATGCTTTCACATTCTGGCTCCTGGTGGAGAAACGGCCCGACGGAACGCTTAGCGCACTTCTTCGCAATCCGGAACGCGATTGGGGCGCGTGGCTCGGAGCCGAAACCATCACGCGCGACGGAAACGTTGTGACGCTCATTGGCAGGCGCCCGCGCCAAAGCCCTCCGCGTGCTATCGCCACCGGCACCTACGATTCCGCCAATGCGACAATCACGCTGCCATTCCCGGGGCGCGGGGGAAGCTACGACTTCCGGCGCGACAACGAATACAGCGACTTCTATCCGCGCGGCAAAAATCCAGGCCGGTATGTGTACCGCGCGCCTCTCGCGCGCGATGATGCGTGGCCGACCGGCACGCTCGATGACGTCGGCATCGCTCGCGCAGGCATGGAAAAGTTCATCCAGATGATCATCGACATGCCGATGACCTCTGTCGACACGCCGCAGATCCACTCTGTGCTGATCGCACGACGTGGGAAGCTCGTGCTGGAGGAATACTTCCACGGTCAGAATCGCGACGGGCTCCACGAAACACGCTCGGCGGCAAAGAGTCTGACCGCTACGCTCATCGGTGCAGCCATGGAGGCGGGCGCACCGCTAAAGATCTCATCACCGGTCTACGAGGTAATGAGCGGAGGCACGTTCCCGGCGGGGCTCGAGCCACGAAAGCGTGCGATGACTCTCGAGCATTTGTTGACGATGTCGTCCGGCTACTTCTGCGACGACGGCAACGATGACGCACCCGGTAACGAAAACAAAATGCAGGAGCAGGAGGACGAGCCGGACTGGTACCGCTACACGCTGAAAGTGCCGATGGCATTCGCACCCGGCGATACGGCAATCTACTGCAGCGCAAGTCCAAACCTCGCTCTCGGAATGCTGGGCCGCGTGACTGGTCAATCGCAACTGATGACTTTCGAGCGTCTACTGGGCGGGCCGATGAAGATCAGAAGCTACGGCTGGCCCACGGATCCGTCGGGGCACACATACGGCGGCGGCGGTGTGCAGCTTCTTCCCCGCGATTTCATGAAGCTCGGCCAGCTCATGCTCAATGGCGGAACGTGGGACGGCAAAAGGATTCTCAGCCGAGAATTTGTGACGCGCGCGTCATCGCCACTCTACAAGCTCGGCACCCGTGGTTACGGATACTTGTGGTGGGGAATGGATTACGCCTACAAGGGTCGCACGATTCACAGTTTCCAGGCCCTCGGCGCCGGAGGCCAGATAGTGTCGGTATTTCCGGACCTCGACCTCGTGATAGCCAGTACTGGCGCGAACTACAGCAGCCGTGGCTGGAGGAGCTTTCAGTACGATCTCATTCCGAAGTACATCCTGCCCACGGTCCGGGAAGAAGGTCGACGATGAGCGAGCGGCTCATTTCAATCATGTGCGTCGGTCTCCTGAGTTCCTATTCAGATTCCGCGGCGCAAACTTCCACCGCGGCTCATCCACTCATCGGCATCTGGGCAAGCCGCCACGTAACTCGGTCGTGAGTTCGACTTCACTACCTTAGGACCGTGCCTTTCGCCATCACATCGGCCGGCGTGCTAATGGCAGTATTGCCATTAGCACGTTCAAAGCCTTTCTGACACCGGCGATCGAGCCGGCCCAGTAGCCTACATCTTCGGCATCAATACGCGATCGACGACGTGAATCACGCCATTCGACTGGTAAACGTCGTACACCGACACCGTCGACAC
>JBDSVO010000007.1:0-10333 GCA_039927215.1 Gemmatimonadaceae bacterium | reverse complement strand
TCAGCTAGGTGCCCTGCTGGACCAGCTCGAGCGTCGAGGCCTGCTCTCGAATACCCTGGTTGTCGTCACTTCCGATCACGGAGAGGAGTTCGGTGAGCACGGTTGGGTAAACCATGGCAATGGCCTGTATCTGCCGGCACTGCGCGTACCGCTCGTGATATCCTTTCCAGGGCACATACCCGAAGGTGCCGTGGTAGAGGATCCGATAACGCTGCGGGATTTGCCGGCGACGGTGCTGGACCTCGTGGCCGCAGGCAATCAAAAGAGCATTCCCGGAAACTCGCTTTCGTGGCGATGGTCGCCGCTGGCCGATTCGACGCGGATGACGGTGTCGCCGGTATTGAGTGAGGTCCGGAGCGCGAGAAACGGTCCATCGTGGTACGCCGTCGCGAGAGGTGACATGCAATCGATCGTAATTCAACGCCACCACTACATCAGGAACGGCGACGGCCGCGAGGAGTTGTTCGACATTGTTGCGGACCCCTGGGAGACTGTCGATCTCGCAAAAACGCAAACTGGGAAAGGGATGCTTGTATCGGCGCGTGCCGCGCTCGATTCGGCGACGCGATCAAGTGCGCGCAAGGTCCCTACGGATAAGACCCATTAACCCCCTGGGGCCGAGTGCGCTCAGCCAGTCCGCGCGAGCTCGAGACGCTGAGCTTCGCTCCGGAACCATTCCACAAAATCGTGCAGTCCGTCGTGGAAGTTCATTGAAGGCTTGAACCCGAGGAGGCGCGACGCCTTCTCGATAGACGCGTACGTCTGGGTCACGTCGCCGGGCTGCGCCGGTAATCTTTCGACAATCGCTTTTGTGCCGAGGATGCTCTCGAGCGAGTCGACCAGCTCGTCAAGCGTCACGGGATGACCGCCTCCGAGATTCACGATCTCGAGGTCGTTCCCGTTCGCGGTATGGTCAAGCGCCGCGAGGACCCCCGCCGTGATATCCGTCACGTGCGTGTAATCGCGGCGGGTCGTGCCGTCGCCGTAGAGAGTGATCGGCTCACCGCGCTCGAACATGGAAACGAATTTGTGGATGGCGAGATCGGGCCGCTGCCGGGGGCCATACACGGTGAAGAAGCGGAGGCACATCAGGGCCAGTCCCGTATCGTGGTGCGCGCTGTGGCACAGGAGCTCGCCCGCGCGTTTCGTCGCCGCATACGGTGAGATTGGCGAATCCACTGGATCGGATTCCGCAAAGGCGCCCCCCGAGCGATCGCCATAGACCGACGACGACGATCCGAAAATGAAACGGGGAATTTCCTTTTTCCGCGCGAGCTCGAGAACAGAGGCAGTCCCCTCCACGTTCATTGCTGCATAGCGTGACGGGTCCGCGATCGACGGCCGCACGCCCACGGCAGCCGCGAGATGAATCATGCCGTCGCAAGGTGCGTCTTCGAGCGCCTTCACGAGAGCCGAGCAGTCCCGAACATCCTCTTCGATGAGTCTGAACGCCGCAGATTCCGAAGCCCCGGCCAGGTTGTTCCGCTTCGTGCGCGGATCGTAGAAAGGATCGAAAGAGTCGATCGCGATCACCTGGTCGCCGCGCGCGAGCAGCGCGTCGACGACATGCGAACCGATGAACCCCGCGCCCCCGGTTACGACAATTCTTTGCGGCTTGCTCACGTCGCCTGCGATCGGTACGCATCCATCAGAATTCGCGCGACTTCGGGGCGTGTAAACTCCGCCGGCGGCAGCTCTCCATTTACCAGCATCTCGCGAACCTTCGTTCCGCTCAGGACGACGTGCTGGCTGCTGTCATGCGGACATGTCTTCGGGCTGGCCATGTTCCCGCAGGCGCGACAGAAGAACGAGTGCTCGAACTTGAGCGGGACGATGCCAAGCTCATCCTGCGAGAACTGGTCGAAGATCAGCTGAGCGTCGTACGTGCCGTAGTAATTGCCGACACCGGCATGATCGCGCCCGACAATGAAATGAGTGCAACCATAGTTCTTGCGGCACATTGCGTGGAAAATTGCTTCGCGGGGGCCGCCGTACCGCATCGCTGCAGGGAATGCAGAGAGAAGGGTCCGCTCGGCAGGGTAGTACCTGCCGAGAATCTCCTCGTATGTGCGGACGCGGACGTCGGCAGGCACGTCGTCGGATTTCGTCGCACCGACGAGTGGATGGAGAAGGAGTCCGTCCACCATCTCGAGCGCTACCTTCTGTAGATACTCGTGCGCGCGGTGCACCGGATTGCGCGTCTGAAACGCGACGACGGATTGCCAGCCCCGTTCGTCGAATGTCTGCCGGGTTTGCAAAGGTGTCAGCCGGTATTCGCCGAAGGTCTCCTGATTCGGACGGTCGATCACCCAGATTGGTCCGGCTACCAGCGTGTCACCCTGGGCGTAGATGCGGGCGACGCCGGGATGCGCGTCGTCATTGGTTCCGAAAACACGCTCTGCCTCTCTCATCTTGTCATAGCTGTAGAGCTCGGTGACTTGCATCAGGGCCACTGGCTCCCCGTTGGCGCCGGTCAGCGCGATCTCAGCGCCTTCGCCGATTTTCGCCGCTTGTTCCCCGATAACCGCGAGCGTCACGGGCAGGGGCCAGATGAGACCATCCGACAGCCGCATGCTGTCGACGACAGTCTGGTAATCCAGCTGTCGCATGAATCCCGTGAGGGGGCTCATCGCACCAATGCCGATCATTTCGACATCGGCCAGCTCACGATCACCAAGGGGAACCGAATAGAGTTTCTTCGCCCGGCTGAGTGCATCCGCCCGCTCGTCCGCCGAGAGCTCGCGATTCACGAGAGTGCCGCCATGCGGGCGGCTCGGGCCGGCGGCCTTTTCAGTCGCTGACCGCGCAGCGGCACCACGCCTCTTGCCTGGCGCTCTATCCGACGGGATGTATCCGCGTTCTTCGAGCATCGAGATCACCTTCTGCGTGCTTTCTTCAATTGACTCGAGATCGGTATCGCACACGAGCTCGGGGTTCTCTGGTGCGTCGTAGGGATCGTTCACGCCCGTGAAGTTCTGTATCTCGCCCGCGAGTGCCTTCTTGTAGAGTCCTTTCAGGTCGCGCTCGAGAAGTGCGTCCATGGACGCTTTGACGTAGACCTCGAGAAACTCGCCGATCTCCCGGCGCGACTGGTCGCGGACGCTCTTGTACGGCGAAATGAAGGCGCAAAGAGTGACAACGCCGTTCCTGGTCAGGAGCTTGGAGACGAAGGTGACTCTCTCTATGTTCTTATCGCGATCTTCCTTGGAGAAGCCGAGGTCGCGCGTGAGACTCTGCCGCACAATGTCACCATCGAGCCGCTCGACAGGCACTCCGCGGTCCTGCAGGATCGTCTCGACACGCTTCGCGATGGTTGTCTTTCCTGAGCCGGACAACCCGGTAAACCAGACAGTTACGCCTTTGGTCATGAATTCGGATGAAGGGACGAGTAGGTTTGAGACCGGGAGGAATGCAGGGCACCGATTAATTCCTCACCCAATGTAAACGTGCATCACACAGATTGTCGGATCAGCACAACACCGGAAAACTCATGATGTATATCGGACCGGATACCGTTCTCCCCTTCGCATCGGCCATCGCTGCGATACTGGGGTTCGTTCTCATGTTCTGGCGCCGGTTCGTGGGCATTGTTCGCGGTGGCTACTCGGCTGTCAGGCGCAAGTTTTCGAGCACCGATTCGAAATAGTGACAGCGGGCCAATCGGTTCGTGAGTTCCTAATCGACACCGGACGCCAAATGCCGCTGAAAAAGGTGATTGTGATAGGGCTGGATGGTCTGGAGCCGAAGATCGTCGAGCCGATGCTGAACCGCGGAGAGCTGCCGAATCTGGCTCGGCTCCGTGAACTCGGCGGGTATTCCAGGGTGCGTACCACCTACCCGGCGCAGACTCCGGTCGCGTGGTCCACATTCGCCACCGGAACCAATCCGGGCGGACACGGGATTTTCGATTTCATCCGCCGCGATCCGCAGACATATCTGCCTGATCTCGCGCTCAACAGGTACGAGCAGAAGAGCGCCTTTCTTCCGCCCAGGGCGGTGAATCTCCGGCGCGGTGTAACGGTCTGGAACCTTCTCACCGATGCGGGAATTCCTTCGATAGTGCTTCGCTGCCCTTGCACGTACCCGCCGGACAATCTCGATGGTCGCACTCTCGCGGGGATGGGAGTCCCCGATTTACGAGGCGGGCTCGGCACCGCGACGTTCTACACTTCGAGACCCGGTGTAAAACCGGGCGAGAGCGAAAACGTCATCGAGCTCGGGGGCGAATCGAACGGTACCGTAGAGACTCATATCATCGGTCCTCGGAATCCGAAGCGCGACGCACGCTCATCGCCCGATTTGAAGCTCGACATCCGGCTCACTATCGATCGCACGGTTCGTCGCGTGGTGGTGGATTCTGATGGCGACCCGGCAAGACTCGAAGTGCGACAAGGCGAATGGAGCGACTGGCTCAAGATCAAGTTCAAGAGCGGGATGCTTCAGTCGATCAAAGGAATGGTTCGTTTTTTTCTCGTGCGCCTCGAGCCCGATATCGAGCTCTACGCCTCACCAATAAACTTCGACCCCACTGCGCCGATGTTTCCGATAAGCTCGCCGTGGGAGTACGCGGGCGATCTCACGAGAAAAGTGGGCACGTTTTATACGACAGGGATGGTGGAAGATCACAATGGTCTGTCGAACGGCCGCTTCGGTGAAGCCGCGTACCTCGATCAGTGCGAGCAGGTAGTGCGCGAGCGTGAAGCGATGATGCTTCACGAGCTCGGCCGGCACGACAAGGGGCTTTTTTTCTGTTTGTTCGACACGCCCGACAGAATCCAGCACATGTTCTGGCGATTTCGCGAGCCGGGGCATCCGGCAAACGCCGCCGCGGGCGATGATGGCGACATCGCTTCGATGGCGAACGTCATTGAGGACCACTACCGCCGGTGCGATGAGATTGTCGGAAAGGCAATGGCCGCGTCAGACGATCAAACGCTCTTCATCGTGCTGAGCGACCACGGGTTCAACAGCTTTCAGCGCGGTGTGCACATCAACAGCTGGCTGCACGAGAACGGGTTTCTCAAGCTGTGCGAAGGTGTTTCCCCGGGCGAAGAGGCAGGGGATTTCATGCGGAACGTCGACTGGCGGGGCACGCGGGCGTACGCTCTTGGCCTCGGAGGCATCTACCTCAACCTTTCCGGTCGGGAGCGGGACGGGATAGTTTCGACCGAGGATGCCGAGGCGGTTGCGGCCGATATCAGGCGCGGCCTGACGGGTCTTGTTGATTCCGATCGGGGTGCCGTTGCAATCCGGGGTGTATCTACGCGCGAGGAGATTTACTCGGGAGCCTACGCGGCGGAATCGCCCGACCTGGTTGTGAATTTCGCGGAGGGATACCGCGTGTCGTGGGCAACAGCGCTCGGCGGTGTGCCGGATGGTTTATGCGAAGACAACGTGAAGAAATGGGGCGGTGACCACATCATCGATCCAACACTCGTGCCCGGCGTGCTGTTCATGAACCGATCGTTCGACGGAGATGCGGCGAGGCTCGTCGATTTGGCGCCGACGATACTCGCGGCGCTCGGCGTACCGAGAGGATCCGCAATGGAAGGGAAGTCGCTGCTCACATGAAGATTCTCGTGATTGGTCTCGACTGCGCGGCCCCGGAGCTCTTGTTCGGCAACGAGCGTCTGACGAACATCCGCCGGCTCATGGCAGGCGGTTGTTACGGCAGGTTGGAAAGCGTGATTCCTCCGATCACGATACCAGCGTGGCAATGCATGGTCACGAGCCAGGATCCAGGCTCACTCGGGATTTATGGATTCCGGAACAGGGCAGATCACTCGTACGCAAATCTGTCGATCGTAAACTCGAGATCGTTCAAGGCGATGACCATCTGGGACCATCTTGCGCTGGAGGGGAAGAAGTCGGTCCTGATCGGCGTGCCGCCGTCATTCCCTCCGCGAAAGGTCAACGGGATTTGCGTCGGCTGCTTCATGACGCCCAGTGTCGAAGAGGAGTACACCCATCCGCCGGCCGTTAAGGATGAGATACGGGCGCTCGTTGGCGAGTACATGGTCGACGTCAAAGGCTTCCGCACGGATGACAAGGAGTGGCTGCGCGACCAGATCTTCGAGATGAGCCGGCAGCAGTTCACGGTGGTGCGGCATTACCTGGCCAACGCGGACTGGGACTATTTCCACTTCGTGAACATCGCGCTTGACCGGGTGCATCACGGTTTCTGGAAGTACATGGATCCGAAACATCCCGACTACGAGGCCGGCAATCCGTACCAGAACGTCATTGCCAGCTTTTACGCTCATCTGGATGAGGAGATCGGGAGAATACTGGAGCTTCTCGACGACGATACGGCCGTGCTTGTTGTCTCCGATCACGGTGCCCAGGCGTTGCAGGGAGGATTCTGCGTCAACGAATGGCTGGTGGAGCAGGGACTGCTGACTCTGGAGAACTACCCGGAGACGGTCACGCCATTTGGGAAGCTCGAGGTGAATTGGCCGAAAACGAAGGTGTGGAGTGAGGGCGGCTATTACGCGCGCGTTTTCTTCAACGTGAAAGGACGCGAGCCGCAGGGTGCTATCGAGGCCGATGAATACGAAACGTTTCGCGACGAAATGAAGAAACGCTTCGAGAAGGTGACTGGACCAGAGGGCGAGGAGCTTGGAACGCTCGTTTTCCGTCCGGAGGAGATCTACAAGGAAGTTCGAAACGTCGCGCCCGATCTCGTCGTTCATTTCGGCGGGCTCGACTGGCGATCGATCGGAGGGGTAGGGTATCATGGTGCTTTTCATCTTCGGGAGAACGATTCCGGACCCGACGACTGCAATCACGCGCAGTTTGGCGCATTCATTCTTGCCGCTCCGAATGTCCCGGAGCTTGGTGAGATCAGGAGCGCAAAACTGCTGGACATTGCGCCGACGCTGATGGAAGTCGGCGGGTACGAAATACCTGATGCATTTCAGGGCAGGTCGCTTTTTGGTGGCTCACTAGCCGAAACGTCGCGAGAGGCCGGCACGTCGGCAGACGCCGAAGAAGCAATCCGAGAACGCCTGAGCGGTCTCGGATACATCTCATGAATGCCGACTGGCTTCGCCTTTTCAGGCCAGCCCAATGGATAAAGAATCTGTTCGTCCTCGGTCCGCTTCTTTTTTCCGGAAAGGCGTTCGATTCGCAAGCGCTAACGCATGCTCTTGAAGCTTTCATCGCGTTCTGTCTCCTGTCGAGCGGCGTCTATGCGATAAATGACGTAATGGACCGCGAAGCCGACCGCGTTCATCCGATCAAGCGAGAGCGGCCCGTTGCAGCCGGCCGAATCGCGCCGAGGAGCGCCGTTTTCGGCGGGCTGACGCTCATTATCGCAGGTTTGGCAGTTGCGTCGCTCGTCAATCGAGCGGTGGTGCTGTTCATCACTCTTTACCTCGCCATCAACATCCTTTACATGTGGCGACTCAAAGCGATTGTCGTTCTCGATGTCTTCGCAATCGCCTCATTCTTCGTAATCCGGCTTCTCACTGGGGCCGCGGCAGTCGAGGTAGAGCCTTCGGTATGGCTGCTCCTGTGCGGCGGTCTGCTCGCACTCTATCTGGGATTCACGAAACGCCGGCACGAGCTCGTTCTACTCGGTGATGAATCAGCGGGACATAGAGGTGTCCTTTCGCAGTACACGCCGGCGTTTCTCGACCAGATGTCGATGGTGCTTCTCTCGGTAACTGTCGTCTGCTACATCATGTACACTCTGGAATCAGCAACTGCCAACGCCGTCGGCACGAACCTTCTTAGCTACAGCACTGTTTTCGTCCTGTACGGAGTGTTTCGTTATCTGTTTCTGGTGCATCAGCGCGAAGGTGGGAGTCCGACGCGGACCCTTCTCAACGATCGACAGCTGCTCCTTGTTGCAGCAGGCTGGTTGGTGTACTGCGGGCTGGTGATCTATCGTCCGCTCTAGCGATTCGATCGTACCGAGGTTCCTGGCGCTCACGTCGGCTGAAGGCGTCGCGCGCATCATTGCTTTTGCAGGGACCGTTTATCTCGCCCGGATACTCGGTGCTGACTTGTATGGAACGATCGGTTTTTCCACTGCCGTACTGATCTATCTCGCTCGAATCGTCGATGGAGGAATTGACCTCGGCATTGGCGTTCGTGAGATGGCCGCGCATCCGGAAATAACGGTCGAGCGCGCTCCCGCGATCATCACGATTCGCCTTATCGCCGCCGTGATACTCTCCGCGGTCGTTGCAGCCGTGGCAATGCTTCTCCTTCCGGCTCCCGACAACATGGTGCTCGCGCTGTTCAGCCTCACGCTTATCCCGGTTGGGGCGAGCGCGCGCTGGATTCTTGTTGGCATGGAGAAAACGCGAGTAGTCGCTGCTGCACGTGCCGCGGGAGAAGCGGTGATGGTGCTGCTGGTAATCGCCTTCGTTCGCGGGAGGACGGATTTGCTATATGCTCCGATCTCCCAGTTCGCGGGTGACGCGCTGGCGGCGGTGATACTGCTGTGGTGGGTAATCCGACAGGGCATTCATCTCAGGGTCGCATTCGACTGGGATGCGGTTCGTCCGCTGGCAGCCCGCTCTGTTCCTCTCGTTGGCAGCGCGCTGCTCGGACTTCTCATCTACAACTCCGATCTCATTTTTCTCCGATTTCTGCGGGACCGCGAATCGGTGGGTCTCTACGCGGTTGCGTACGCGCTGGTGAGCTTCATCGCGAACATGGGCGTCGCGTACTTCCTCACTTTACTGCCGGGTCTTACTCGCACGACCGAGGACCTCGATGATCATCGCGCGGTTTACCACACAGCGACCGCTCATGTGTTCGCTGTTGGTTTTCCGATCGCGGTTGGCGGGGCACTGCTGTCCACTCAGATCATTAACACGATTTTCGGCAGTGGCTACAGCGAATCTGCGTCTGCACTTCGCATTCTGGTCTGGGCGATTCCCGTGTCGCTACTACGAGATGTTCCGGTCATCTCTCTTCTCGCGCGCGGGCGGGAGGACCGAATACTCCGTCTTACGGCGTGGGCCGCTGCGCTGAGCATCGCACTCAACCTGCTGCTCATTCCGCCGTTTGGCTTAATTGGCGCTGCCGCAGCGACAGTGGTGACTGAGACGTTCCGAATGCTTGTGGCCGTGGTTGCTGTGAGGCCCTACGGAATCCCACTGACGACCATGAGCCGATTCTGGAAGCCGACTGTCGCTGCAGGCGTGATGGCAGCCGCGCTCATTCTGATTTCACCGAGTTCGATGTGGATCGCCGTCGCAATCGGGACGGGTGCTTATATCGCCACACTTGCACTGCTTGGCGGGATATCCCTGCGGCCAGGAGCACTGCCGGCCCTGAACGTCTAGTCCTCGACCACGTGAGTGGCGAAGATGCGGCGGTAATGCGCCCACGTTGCTCGATCGAACACGCCGTCGCGCAAAGAGTTCACGGCGCTGTACGCCATGAACAACGCGTGGTGAGTGTTGTCGTGAGCGAAGAGGCCCTGCCTGCCGTAGGTGAGCAGATCCGGAAGTGAATCCGCCCAGGCATCGAGCTTCTGGAGCGGTGCTTCATATCCGTTCTCGTAGATAGGGTATGCGTGGCGCAGTCTCTTTACACGTACGGAAACCGGCGTGTGCGGCAGTGGAATGCCTGCGCGAGCAAGGTCGGCCGCAACCAGCTCCCCTAATTCGGCGTCGCTCATCTTCCACAAACGATCGTCAGGAGAGCAGGGCAGCTCCGCGCAAAGCGTAGTCCGTCCTCGCGGCTCGGTGCTCGCCGAGTAATTCTTGGGCTCTGACAGACGTGTGATCGCCAGGTCGGCGCCGGGAAAATAATGCGCGTCATATTCCGTGAACCGGTCGGTGGGGATCTCGAGATAAACCAGCAGCATCGCGCGATACTCGATTTCCTTCGCTGCTTCGAGCACTCCGGATTCAGGCTGTGGCGTTATCAGCCGAGAAAGCAAAGTGATCGGAATTGTCGACCATATTTGATCGGCATCGAGTGTCACTGGCCGAGCCTTCTGCACGCCGGTCACACGCCATCCTGGGTTGCCATCTTCCTTTAGCTGAATCGATGTAACTCTCGTCTCCAGCAGGAGTTCCGCGCCGAGGTTTCGGGCTGCAGCTGCATACGCTTCGGTAATCTGCCCATATCCGCGGCGCGGGTAAAAAAAGCGCCCCGTACCTTCTGACCGGCTGCCGGGAATTCCCGAGAGGACTTTGCGAATGAGCTTCCCGAATGATCCGGCAGAAACGCGGCGACGTGCCTGAATTCCAGAGAGCTCATGTGGCTCTCGGCCCCAGATTTTCCGTGCGTACGGGAAGTAGAACTCATCGCAGATTGTCGGACCGAGCGACGCCAACAACACAGTTGCGAATGTGTCTTCACTCTG
>JBDSVO010000006.1:0-19795 GCA_039927215.1 Gemmatimonadaceae bacterium | reverse complement strand
CCCCCGATAAGCCCGATTGCTGCGCCGATGCACGTGAGCGTCGCTGCTTCCACGAGGAACTGCCACAGGATAGTGGATCTTGTCGCGCCCAGCGCCTTTCGCACACCAATCTCTCGCGTTCGTTCGGTGACGCTGATCATCATGATCGCAATCACTCCGACGCCACCTACCATCAAGCCAACGGCGGAAAGCGCAATCATCACCAGGAAAAAGACGCCGAAGAATCCGTTGTAAATCGAAAGCAGCTTGTCGGATGTCATGATGGCGAAATTGTCCGGCGCACCTGGCCGGAGACCACGCTGCCCGCGGATCAAGGTCGTCACGGCATCGATTGCCTCGGTCTGGGACGAGGTCGAGCGAGGCTTCACCGTGAAATCGAGCCGGCGCATGTACATGTCGAGGTTGCGAACTCCACTCTCCAGCGGAACGATCGATCGCGGATCGTTCCCAGCTGACGACGAGTTCGGCTTCCCCAGAAAGCTTCCGACGTTGTGATAAATCCCCAACACGCGGAACTGCACGCCGCTTATCGTGATCATCTTGTCCAGCGGATCCGACCCGGGGAACAGCTGCTCCGCGAGCTTGTCGTTGATCACAACTACGCGCGCCGCTGTGGTGTTCTCGGCATACGTGAAATTCCGGCCGGCGATGATGTCACCACCCTCAACGTCGAGCCACGTCGACGTGTATGCGTCGAGGCCAACGCTCTCCGACTGGCGGTCCTTGTAGCGGATTTTAGCGTTGCCGCCGACATGCGGAGTGACGGCCAACACCTCGGGGAGCCGTGCAATTGCTTCGGACTCGGCCATCGTGAGCGGAGGATTTCGTCGCTCGGGGCATGTCTCGTCCGTGCCGTCGCAGATAGATGAGAGCGAGGCGGGGCGTCGATATACGAAGAAGCTTGTCGGTCCAGCCGACTCCAGATCCTTCGCCACGCTGATGTTGATGCCGTGAATCGCGGCCGACAGCGACACAACGACGAACACGCCGACCGCCACGCCAAGGATCGTTAGCGCAGCGCGCACCTTGTTGGAGCGAATCGCATCGAATGCGATCCCAATTCCCTCTGTGATGTTGAAGACTTTCGAGGAGAGACTCATTACTCCTGCCTCAACGCGAGGATGGGATCGAGCCTGGACGCGCGACTGGCCGGGTAGATGCCGGCAGCGATTCCGACGCCCGCGCCGACGAGCACACCGGCGACAATCGACCACGGAGCTACAGAAGCCGGCAGCGGAGAAGTCGCCGCAATCAATTGCGAAACCGCAAGGCCGAGGGCGATTCCGAATCCAGCGCCCACCGTGCTGAGCGTTGCCGACTCGACGAGGAATTGCGACATGATGTCGCGCCTGCGCGCACCGAGCGCCTTTCTGATCCCGATTTCTCTCGTTCGCTCGGCGACGGCAACCAGCATGATGTTCATGATGACGATGGCGCCTACGACAAGCCCGATTGCAGGAAGTACAACGCCGGCGATGACGAGCTTCGACTTGATCGCTGTCCAGAACGAGAGCGCGGACTCTGAAGTTTCGATTGCGAAATTGTCAGGCTGAGATGGACGAAGGCCGCGCCGGGACCGCATCACAGAGCGCACCGCCTCCTGCGCATCGACGAGATCCGCAGGGTGAGCAGTCTTGATCTTGATGGCATCCACAACGCCCGCCGGATTTACGATACGGCGAAGCGGAGAGTGGAGCGGCCCGATCACGAAGCGGTCGAGTGAGATCCCAAATACCGAGCCCTGCTCCACGGCCACGCCGACAATCGTGAAGGGCATGCCGCCGAGCCGCAGGGTCTTGTTCAATGGATCGAGATTCGGGAAGAACTTCTCGGCGATTTCCTTCCCGATGACGATCACGGGCGAGCCGAGCGCGAGCTCTTGCGGGGAAATCAGGCGTCCGTTCGCGACCTCGAGATTCCTGATCTGGAAATACTGCCCGTCAACCGCTTCCGCGGGGAGAGTCCGCGGCCTGGAATACGGTGACTGCATGACGACGTTATCCTGCCCCATGGCAGACCAGAGAGTTCCGGGCGGAAGGGCGGAGATGATTGGCTCGATGTCGGTATCGCGGATACGTGGCCTCCGCTGCCATTCGCGCCATGTCTCGTCGCTGATGTTCCCGCTGGAGAAATCGGCGATGCGACGGAGCTCGAACGTATTCACGCCGAACAGCTTTGCGGCGAAATCGTGCTCCATGTAACTGCCCATTCCCTCGACGATCGACACCACGGCGATCAGGAACATCACGCCGATCGTGACGCCGAGGAGCGTGAAGAAGCTCTTCAGCTTCTGCACGCGGATCTGCGCCAGCGCGAGGCGGATGGCGTCTATGAACGGCAAGGAATCAGGCTAGTGAGTGGTGTGAACTTCGCCGCGCTCGATGCGAGCGGCGTAATCCGCGGCCTTCTCGTCACTGGCGATCATCCCGTCAAGCAGCACGACCACGCGCCGCGCGTGCGCCGCGATGTCGGCTTCGTGCGTCACCATGATGACCGTCTGCCCCCTGGCTGCGAGCTCTTCGAAAACTTTCATGATCTCCGCCGACGTAGCTGAATCGAGATTACCCGTTGGCTCGTCGGCGAGCAGGATCGACGGCTCGTTCACCAGAGCACGCGCGATCGCGACTCGCTGCCGCTGTCCGCCGGAGAGCTCGTTCGGCCGATGGTGAATGCGATCGGCCAGCTGAACACTCTCCAGGGCTGCAGTCGCCCGCCGCTTGCGCTCGTCGGCGGGCACGCCGGCGTAGACGAGAGGCAGCTCGACGTTGTGCAGAGCACTGGCACGCGGCAGAAGGTTGAACGTCTGAAAGACGAATCCGATCTCCCTGTTGCGAACGCGCGCGAGCTCGTCGTCGGCCTTCGCCGACACCAATTCGCCGCTCAGCCAGTATTCACCGGCATCCGGCGTGTCGAGGCACCCAATGAGATTCATCAGCGTCGACTTGCCCGACCCCGAGGGACCCATGATCGCCACGTACTCGTTGCGGCGGATCGCGATGTCCACGCCGCGCAATGCGCGCACGATCTCGCCGCCCATGTCGTACTCGCGTTTCAGTCCGCGCGTGACGATCACCCAGTCGGCGCCCGGCACGGCGCCGTGGGTTGCTGTCACTGCCTGCCGCTCAGCAGTGTTGCTGAGCGTCTCTGTCTCGGTTACCGGCGTCACGCCTTTTTCTCTCCGGGCTTCTTCGCGTCCTTTTCCTTTTCCTTCATCTGCTTGACGAGCGCGCCGTCCTTCAGATCGCGAATTGCCTGATACGTTCCTGCCACGATTTTTTCCTTCTCCTTCAGTCCACCGATGATCTCGAAGTACTTCTCACCCGCTATACCAACCTTTACGGGGCGGAAGGTCACTTTGTTGTCTGCACCGACGATGAACACGCCCTCGGACTCCTTCTTCCCGACTTCCTTCACCTGGGTCTTGGTGCGGCCAAGAATCACAGCGCCGCTGTCGCCCTTCGCTACAGGCTCAGGCTCGCGCACTGTGAGCGCGATGATCGGAACAGTGATGACGTTTCGCCTGGTATCGGTGATGATCTTCGCGGTCGCTGAAAAATCCGGACGAGTTGCGGGCGGAGAATTGAGCAGCTGGATGGTCACCTCGTAGTCGATCGCCTGGTCGGTGGTGCTGCCGCCCAGGCCGGCTGAGCCGCCGGCCTTTACGGAGCTGTTCGAGATCTTGGTCACGCGGCCGACGAATGTCGTGTCCGGGAACGCGTCGATCTGAATCACCGTCGAATCGCCAAGGTCGATGCGCGAGACGTCGGTCTCATCGACCTTCACCTTTGTCTCCAGCACGCCCATGTCACTGATGGTGAGGAGGGTGGCGGCATCCTTGTTGAGCGTGCCCATGATCGCCGTCTCGCCTTCCTGGACATTCAGGCGCGTAACGCGACCGGTCATTGGCGCGAAGATCGTCGTTTTGGCGAGGAGGCTCTGCGCATCCCGCAGTGACGCCTGCGATTGCACGATGCCGTTGTTCGCCGACTCGAGCTGTGCCTGCGCAACCTCGACCTGCGTTTTCAGCTGCTCCACCTGCTCGTCGGACACGAGAGTCGGATTCGCTTTCTTCAGCGCGAGCAATCTGTCGTAGTTCCGCTGTGCCTGCTGGAGACTCGGTCGCGCGCTCGACGACTGCGACCGGGAGCTTGCGACCGCTGCAGCTGCGCGCTCTGCCGAAGCTTTGTACTGCGACGGATCGATCTCGAGAAGGAATTGACCCTTCGTGACCATGTCGCCTTCCTTCACCGCGAGGCGGACGATTCGCCCGGTGATATCGGCGCTCAAATCGACCTTCGTGTGCGGCTGCACCTGACCGCTGGCCGTGACCGATGCGACCAGGTCGCGGCGCTCCACCGGCTCGATGCGAACTTCAGCTGCCTTGTTCCTGTTTTTCGCCGCAGCCGTGACACCGATGATTGCGATGACCAGCACACCAGCGCCGATCAATCCCCACTTCTTGCGCTTTGACATTGAGTTTTTTCTTTATCGGAGGGGGCGGCCAACCGCACTTTCCAGAGCGGCGAACGCCTTATGATATGCGTAAATCGCGTTGATCCGGTCGCTTTCGGCGCGCTCGTAAGCCGCGCGCGCTTCAATCAGATCGACGAACGTCACCTGCCCGTTGCTGTAACGGTCCTGCGTAAACTTGAGCTCCACTCTCGCCTTTGCCGAGTTCTGCTCCTGCAGTGCGGACGTCTGCGCGGCCGTCCTGAGCGTATGATAGGCCGCCGTGACGTCGGCGACGATCGCGAGCTCGCGGGCGCGGACCCCGTAACGGGCATCAGCGCTCGTCGCCTGGGCTTCCTGCACCCGCTGCTCTCGCGCAAAACCGTCGAACAGCGGCAGCGACAGCGAGACGGAAAGTGACTTCGGAGCATTCTGGAACTTGAATGGAAACTGCGAATTCTGCCGGCGAATCTCGGCGGCCTGCGCATCGGTCAGGGCAATCGAGTTACATGCCGCAAGATCGTTGTCGAGCTTGAGCGCGGCCCGCACCTCTTCGACGCGGATGCACGATGCCTGCGACGATGAAGCTGCAGTCAGTGCCTGCTGCACTGGGAAACTCGAGTTCGTGTATGAATATGTGTAACCTGAAATTCCGGTGCTCATGCTGAGCGTCGGTGAGTACTGCCCTTTTTCGCGCTTCACATTGAGGTCGGCAACTCTCTCACGAGAGCGCAGCGCGAGCACGCCTGGATTTTTGGCCAGTGCGGATGAGAGCAGCTCTGTAAGCGAGGGTGGCTCCGGCGCCACTGTGAACTCGCTCGTCAACACGACGCTCGGCGGCTGGGTGATTCCCATCAGCTGAAACAGCCGCAGCTTTTCGATTTCGATCTGATTCCTTGCCTGCAGTACTTCGACCTGCTGCTGGCCGAGTGAAATCTCTGAGCGCTGCACGTCGAGCTGAGTTGCCGATCCCACCAATGCTCTCGCCTGAGCGAGAACAACCTGCGATTTCGCGGCAACCAGAAGTGTGTCCTGCAGCTTGGCGCGGTCCTCCGCCTGGAGAACCGACAGGTATTGTTGGGTAACCTGCGCGCGAAGAAACTCCGCGCTGCCTGTGATATCTGCCTCAACGGCATCGCGGCTGGCGCGCTGTAGACGGGGCGTGATCAGCGAAGCCGAGTTGATCCGGTAGTCGATTCCAATCCGATAGCTGGACTGGTTGACGTCCGAGCTCGCGCCGAAGCTTCCGCCATTGAAGATCTGACGACCACCCTCCTGCCGCTGAGCGGTGAAGCTCGCATCCGCGCTCGGAAGCAGTTGGCCGTACGCCGTCCGCACTGCTGCATCGGCCGTCCGGCGGTTATTGACGACCTCGAGGTGCGCCGGATTATTGCGGCGGGCGATGTTTATCGCATCGGGCAGCGACAACGTCGCAAGCGTCACTGTATCGGTACTTCCCCGGAGGGCAAGAATGGCGCTCGATGTTGGGGATTGCGCGGCCGCAAGTGTGACCGGCGCAAGCGCTGCAAGAAGCAGGAACTGACGCATTTTCATTGTTCGAATTGGGGGCTCGGGTCAAGGGGCCGTACGCGCTCTTTCCTGAGCTTGTTTCAGCGGGTTAAGGCCACGCTACAATACCAGCATCATCGCGCTGGGCGTCAATGCATTTTTAATGAATTCTGGATGTAGAATCGATTAAGCAAACGCTGAAAGGCCAGCGCTACTCCGTGAGCGCCGGCGCGAGGAAAATCCGATCGCTGATGCGTGAACGAATGTACTCGTATAAGACGCGTCCCTTTTCCGCGCTGGCCAGCGAGGGGCGCCCGAGGGATCCAGCGCTGCCACTCGGTACTTTCAGCGAACCGCGGCGGTAACGCCGAAGCTGTTCGCGCTCCATCATATAGTCCTGCGCCAGCTCCTGGTGTACCATCTCCGGAAAGAGGTACATCATGATTGACGTGTCCACTTCGTCGCCGTGCATCGCTTCGGTCTGTCCTTCGAGATGACCGGATAGGTTGACAGCGAAGATGTCGACGACGCGAACGCGGGCGCCGGCCGTGATGACAGTTGCGAGCGCCTCCTGATGTGGATCGTGTCCGTGAGCCGTGAGAAGAATGAATTCCTTGACTCCAGTCGCTTCCCATGAGGCCAGCAGATCATTGAGCATGCGGTGCAGAGTTTTCTTTCGGACCGAGCCATTGCCGACAAACCCTCGCTCCGTGTCGACGTTCACGCCGTACTCGACAGTCGGCGCCCGAAGCACGCCGAATTCCCTGGAGAGATCGTCCGCCAGACGCTCGACAATGATCGTGTCACACCCGAGTGGAAGGTGAGGGCCGTGCTGCTCGCATGTTCCTACGGGAATAATCAACCGCGGATCTTCGGCCAGGATCGCCTCGATCTGCATCGGTATCAATTCCTTGATACGGCGCGGAGCGTTTTCCTTGACCGGGACGATTGGCGCGTGCGGCGCGGGTTTCGAGGGCGCGTCGTCCGGTATCTGGGATGGCAGTAGTGAAGTTCTTGTCATTCGCCCGTCGCGTACATTAGGGTCGTGAAGCGTCGCCTCGCGCCAGGCATCGCGCTAGTTGCAGGGGGCAGCGCGATTCTGCTGCTCGCGCTCTGGCTGCGTAGCCCTCTTCTACCTTATGGCGGGGAGGCTGCCGACGCCAGCGGTGCTGGACCAACCCCGTCCGGAGCAACGGCAAGCCGGTACGAAACCGACGCGCGCGCGAGAGGCGTCAGGGCGCTTCGAAACGCGATCACAAACGAGGAACGACGCCTTCGGGGCGCGGCAGTGCGCGCGCTGGCATCGCCCGGTAGTCTCGACGCCGCGTTCGAGTATCTCGAGGCCCTCGAGCTCTCGGCTCACGAAGGAATCGTCGTTTACGACAAGGGGCAGCCGCTTGCCTGGTCCGGACGAATTGTCGTGGACCCCGCGCCGGCGCTCGAGCCGCTCACAGTTTCGGTCACTCCGTTTTACACCACGATGATGGCGACAGCGCAGCGCGGACAGCGCCGCGCTGTCGCGACAGCAGTGATTCACGCCGAGCCGCCCGCGAATCGGTTGTCACCTGGTCTCGATGAACGGTTTGGAGGACGCGACGAGATCGAGTCGTATTCGTTTGCGGCAGGCGGCGATAGCACTGCCGGCGAGCCGGTCCTCCGTATGAACGGGGTAACTGTCCTTCGCGCGGATGCGACTCCGCTGCCAAGGGCGATCGTTCAATTCCGGCGGGTTGGGACTGCTCGCGTGTGGGGAACAATCCTGCTTTGCATCGGTTTGCTTTTGTTGCTCGCCGTTGCGTGGCGAGACCGTAAGCTGGTGAGTCAGCGGCTGTTCGCGATTGGCGTCGCCGCAGTGGCGGTCGGCTTTGTACCGTGGAACACGCTCTCCAACACGTTCCGTGCGTTCGACCCTACCTACTTCTACTCGACGATCGGCGGGCCGTTCACGGCGAATGCCGGTGTGCTCGCGATATCAGCGGCACTGCTCCTCCTGTTCGTATACGCGCTGATCAGGTCGAGACGTGTCCAGGCTCCGCCTTTTGTCGCACTCGGGGGGGCAGTGGTGCTGGCCGTCGCTGGTCCACTCCTTGTTCTTCGGGCTGCTCAAGGGATTGCGCATCCGGCATGGGGCAGCACGGGCACCCTTTGGCTCACCTGGCAGATTCCCCACTTCCTCCTGCTGTTCGAATTTTGGCTCGCCGCGTTCTGGCTTATGCTGCTCGGGTCCCGTCGAGCTAGGACGGTCCACCTTCGTGCGGCAGCAGTTATCGCAGTGATCGCCGGTCTCACGGCCACAGCGATTGTATGGCGCACGACCACGGCTGAACGCCTCGAGCTCGCAGCTCAGGACATTCAGCGACTGCAGCGTCCTGATGGTGATGCTGGAACTCTGCTCCGACGCTTCGCGAGTGAGCTCGCACGATATGATTCGGCCGGGACGCGCGCCGATCTCCTGAAGCGGTACGCGACATCCGACCTCGCCGCCGCTGATCTCCCAGTCTCAATTGCCGCCTGGACTCCGTCGGGTGAGCGCGTTGCCGAGCTTCGACTCGCACCTGTGGCGTACGACTCCGCTCTCGTCGCTCGCCTCGTTCTGCTCGCGCGCGACTCGGCCCGGCCGCTGATTCTACAGACGGTTGGAGCAAATGGCCGCCAGGTGGTAATGGCGTTGGCGCATCAGGGCGAAGGATTCACCAGCGTAGTTGCATCGCCTCGCACGCAGCTGATTGCACCTGCCCCATTCGTGTCGCTGCTGGGGTTCTCACCGCCGACGCGTGCCGAGCCTCCGTATACACTGACGATTTCCGACGTCACTCCTGACACGACGATTCGCGGCACCGCAATCCAGTGGAGGCGAATCGGAAACGAGATAC
Source organism: Gemmatimonadaceae bacterium (assembly GCA_039927215.1). GTDB lineage: Bacteria > Gemmatimonadota > Gemmatimonadetes > Gemmatimonadales > Gemmatimonadaceae > UBA4720. The sequence goes on along the minus strand of JBDSVO010000006.1, from coordinate 10,964 downwards.
ACGGCGACCGGCTAATCCAGACTTCACGGGGAGTTCAGCGCGCTCATGCTGAAGTCGATCTTCGGTCCCTGGCTGCGCGCGGTGAGCGAGCCGTTCTCATCGCGATCCTCAACGTTGCAGTCGCCGGATTGTTATGGGCTCTTGGCGCCATTGCCGAAGGTGGCTTTGTACGCTGGCTCCGAGCCCGTGGCGGTAAGTGGATTCGGAGTTATCGCGGGCGCCTCACTCTCGCTTTATCAGCGTTCTTTGTCGTGCCTGCGATGGCGTTTGCGATCTGGTCGTACCAGCGTCTCAGCGGTGACGAGCGTGATGTTCGCGAGCTGCTGCTCCGAGAGACGCTCGATGCTGTTGTCGAAGGTGAAGACAGCTCTCGCGCCGGGCTCGTGACGCGGCCGTATAACACACCGCTGTTTCTGTATTCGAGCGGAGTTCTCAGCGCAGTGAGCGATTCTCTGCTCGACCAGCTCGCTCCCGCCGGACGAACACTCCCCGGTCCTGCGTACCTCACAATTGCCGCTCGCGGCGAGCTGCACTCCAGCTGGCAACAGCGCGTTGGTCCCGGAGAAGTTCTGTTCGGTTATCGAGCGGCGTCCGGACCGCAGCAAGAGAGGTACGTACTGGCGGCACCTGCTCGCAGTGATGAGCTCACACTCGATCGACGGCGTCGCGACCTGACGATCCTCGTGCTTTTCGCATCCGTGATGGGCGCCGTGGCTGCACTGTGGCTGAGCGGCGTCGCGGCGAAGCGCCTCGCGCGTGATCTCGAGCTTAGCCGGATCGAGGTCGGCCGCGCGGAACGCGTCCTGGCATGGGGCGAAATGGCTCGGCAGGTCGCTCACGAAATCAAGAATCCGCTCACTCCAATTCGGCTGGGCGTGCAGCATCTGCGGCGCGCCCGCGCCGATCCGCGCGTGGATTTCGATCGAGTGCTCGAAGACAATGTCGCGAGAATTCTCTCGGAGATCGATCGGCTCGACGAGACGGCTCGCGCTTTCAGCAGATACGGAACGACGCCAGCGGATCTGCCACCGCCCGAGAGCATTGACGTTGCTGCGATATTACGTGATGTCGTGGCACTCGAGCGAATGGGAGTTGGTGATGTCACCTGGAATCTTTCCGGAGCCGAAGAGCAGGCGATCGTCCGGGCGCGGACGGTCGAATTGCGCGACGTTCTCCTCAACCTTTTCGAGAATGCGCGGCTTGCCCGTGCGAGAAAGGTCGACGTCGTGCTGAAGCGCGTTGGCGACACGGTGAACATCGAGATTTCAGATGATGGGGCAGGCATCGGGGCGGCAGATCTGCCACGCGTTTTCGAGCCGCATTTCTCGACTCGAACAACAGGCAGCGGACTGGGACTCGCAATAAGCCGGCGACTGCTCGATTCGTGGGGCGGCAGCATTCAGATCGCAAGTGAAGAAGGCAAAGGCGCGTCGGTGGTTCTGACACTTCGTTCTGCTTCGTGAGCAGCCCAAAGCGGACTCCGGCGGGAAGCACACGTCAGATCGACGCGCTTCCACCGCACATCCGCGATTGGCAGCTGCCGCCGGGCTGGAAGTGGGGCTCCGAGGGACTGGCCGGTGACCAGCGGCATTATCAGGAGCTGATCGACGGCCTGGGTAGATCACTGTCGCTTGTCACGGCTCCGAACCCCGCTCACACAGCCTGGCTTCACTCCGAGGCGCAGCATCTCGCGCATCGCAGCCACCCAGCCATACCCACGACGTATCATTACTGGACCTTGCAGCCCGAGGTGAAGCGTGGTCCCGGTTATATGCGGCGATGGATAACCGGCGAATCAGTGCAGGCGCACCTCTCCCGGCTCGGCACCGCGCAGATTCCTTATGTACTTCAGGTTCTGCGCGGCGCCGGATCAACGCTTTCATATCTGCATGACACCGGCATCCCCCACGGCGCTCTCGGAGCTGATACGGTGTGGGTCACGCCGACCGGGCGGTTGTGGATGCTCGAGTGGCAATGGGCGGTTCCGCGGACAGACATTCTCGCTGGATTGAGTCCTATTCAGCATCGCACGGTTGATGGAACGAATCGTGTTGCTCCAACGCCTCCTGAGTGGGCCGGAGGAAACTGGTTGCCGACACCTGCGAGCGACCAATGGCAGCTCGCTGCGACGTGCTTCGCAGCGCTGACCGGTGAAGATCCGCCGAGCGTGGACATTCCTCCGGTGCGACTACTGCGCCCGGAGTGCCCAGCGAGCGTCGCCACTGCAATCGACCGCGCGCTGCTCCCGAATCCCGACGAACGATTTCCGTCGATCGCGGCGCTGCTCCGTGTGGCAGACAGAGGATATGTCAGTCGCAGCACGTTGATCGTGCCCGAGCCGACAGAGAGAACGCCGCGCACCGAGCAGGCGCACGAGTCACGGGTGCGTTGGGCGCTCGGCGACGACTACGAGGTGCTGTCCGATCTTGGCGCGGGAACCTTCGGGCGTGTGTGGCGCGCCCGAGATCTGTCGCTCGAGCGGGAAGTGGCGCTGAAGGTGCTGCATCCGCACATCGCGATTGATGGTCGCGCCGTCGCCGCATTCTGGCGCGAGGCCAGACTTGCCGCGCAGCTGGCACATCCCTCGATCGTCCCGATCTACGACTGGGACAGCCGCGGTGATCTTTCCTGGTACACGATGGAGCTTGCTGAGGAGGGATCAGTGGCGAGCCTTATCGCGCGGTCGGGTCCTCGCACCCTGACAGAGATAGCCGAGCCGATTCAGACAGTGCTCGACGGACTTGCCGCAGCGCACGCAGTGGGAATCGTGCATCGCGACCTCAAGCCTGAGAACATTCTGATCGATCGCTATCGCCGGTGGAGGATCACCGATTTCGGAATTGCAAACGTTACAGGGGAGGAAGTCGCAGCAAGCACGGGCACGCCGGCGTTTGCTGCTCCCGAGCAGCTGCTCGGTGAGCCGCACGGTCCGCAGGCGGATCTTTACGCTGTCGCGGGGATCGTCGTATTCGCACTGACTGGTGAGCCGCCGTTCGGAGATGGCGAGCCTCAGGAGATCGTCGCGCGACAGCTCGCGGGAAAGATCGATTTCACTCAGTATCCGACTGCGGTGTGCAACTGGCTTCGCACTGCACTGGCGGCGAATCCAGAGGACCGGTTCGCCGATGCGATCGCAATGAAAGAGGCGTGGCGCCGCGCTGTGCGCACGGCGCTCAAACGTGAGAGCGCATGGTGGAGAAAATCCGCGGCGCGGTAGCTCTCATTCGAATTTTTTTTAATGTTCCGCGAGGAGCAACGTATGAGCTCGCGTTTTGTTTTTAGCGTGCTTAACAGCATAGTGGCTTTGAACTTGCAAGCGGAAAAGGCGCGGTTGGACAGGTTGTGCAGGATCATCCAAATCGTTGGCGGTCATATGTTTGCCAAAGGCTCGGCTCTTGTCGCGGAATCGTAGTTTGGTGCCACAATATGGCTAGCGCGAGTGGATTTTCCTGCTATGTTGCCAGTCGAGCAGTTGTGAGCCTTTTTCTGTGGCGTTGAGGGCTCTACCGGCATGCATCCTGCCTAACGGCAGACGCGATCACTTATCCCGGTTGAAGTTGCTGCATCCACCATTCAAAGAGGTAATCACCATGTTGAGAAGGCGTTGGACCTTCTGTGCAATGACGGCCTTGCTCTTCGGCGGGACGGCCGCGGCACAGTCGCCGGGGACGATGTTGATAGGCGGCTTTGGCCAGTATACAAAGTTCGATGACGCGTTGAAGCTCGAAAACACCATCGGAGTCGGTGGCCGTGTCGGCGCATTCTTCGCCCCGAACTGGAATCTCGAGGCCGAGCACAGCTACAACCGCCCCGATCAGACAGGAGCCGGACAGACTGGGTCCATCTGGTACGGCCCGCTCTCAGCGAGGATTCGGTACAGCTTCCCACTCGCCAACATCGCCGCGTTCCACGTCGGCGCCGGTGGCGTGGTAACGGGATACGCGGGTTACGAGCCTGATGAGCCTGCCGGCCAGGACCTGATCGACATCCGGTCGAACCGTCGCGGCTATAACTACGGCGTTGAAGGCAACGTCGGCTTCACCTTCGGCCTCGGCCTCGTTGGCCTGCGGGTCGACGGAATCGTCGACTACATGCCGAACGGATCGCCGAGCATCGGCAAGGGACTGCCGGGTTACGAGTCGCACACGAACTTTCGTGCGCAGGCCGGACTCGAGCTGCACCCGGACCTTCGCTCGCTTTTCGGTGGCGGCGACATGCCGGGTCTCTCGGGCCCTTACATGCCGTACATGGCATGGGACGAGATGCCGGAGCACGCACTTCCCGGAACGCTCGAAATCGGACCGTTCGTCCAGTGGACGCAGTTCGATGACAACGCACCCGGCAATCCGAAGTCTGGCATAGGCTACGGCGGGCGTATCGGCGTATTCCTTACCGACACGCACTTTGAGCTCGAGGGTGAAGGCCAGAACACGCCGACCGAAGTCGACGCAGACGATCCGAACAACAACCGCTTCCGGAACGTTGTCAACAGCGACCTCAGCTTCACGTCGTTCGCGCTGCGCATGAACTACAACATTCCGATCATGTCGGCGGCCCAGTTCATTCTCGGCCTCGGTGGTGTTCGGTCGAACTACGCGGCCGAGTCGTCGATCAACTCGATCGGTCGTGCGTTCCAGTACAATTATGGTGTCAGCGGTCTCGCCGGCATCCGGTTCCGTGTTGCAAACCGCGTTGCACTCCGTGTTGACGGAATCGCGGACTATCACAAGGACACCGAGAACCTCAACCTGATGGGCCGCGCTGGACTCAGCCTGCTCATCGGTGGCGCGCGTCCCGAAGTCATGTGCACGTACATGGGACTCGAGAACATTCCTGCTTCGAGCCCGCAGTGCATGGCGCCTGCTCCGCCGCCCGCGCCTGCACCAGTCGTTCAGATGTGCCCGTACCCGGGTCTGGGATCGCTCACAGCGACTGATCCTTCCTGCGTAGCACCGTTGGCCGGCATCGACACCACGGCCATCACGGGCCCCATCTACTTCGACTTCGACAAGTCTGACATCCGTCCGGATGCTGCTGCGACACTCGATCGCAAGATCCCGTGGCTCACAGCGAACCCCGGAATGCGGATACGCATCGAAGGCAACGCCGACGAGCGTGGATCGGATGAGTACAACCTGGCCCTCGGCCAGCGTCGTGCCGCCTCCGCGAAGAAGTACCTCGTTGAGCATGGCGTCGATGCCGGCAGGTTCGACCTCGTCAGCTACGGTGAAGAGCGTCCAGTCTGCACCGATCACAACGAGGATTGCTGGCAGCGTAACCGCCGCGATGACTTTGTCATCGTCACGATCGGCAGCGATGCGATCGTGGTTCCTCCTGGCGGAGAGTAAAAGCACCTGGTTCAGGCCGGCCGCTTAGGCGGTCGGCCTGAACGGAAAAGGCGGGGCGTCTTTGGATGTCCCGCCTTTTTCACGTCCACTGACCGAACCAGTAGCCTGCTTGCGGCAGGGAGAACGACGGTCGATAATTGTTTATTCCGCTCGAGCACCGATATGAGCGCTCGCACGTAGGCCTTTTGTCCGCGCTCCTCGTCGTTCCACCGCCACCAAACGCGTCCTGACACCACCGTGAGACTGTTCACTCCGTCTGGGAATTCGGGAACGAAACCCGATACCGAGGAGCGCTTCAAAGCGACTCTCGAGCAGGCGGCCGTCGGCGTGGCGCACCAGACGCTCGATGACAAATGGGTCTGGATGAACCAGCGATGGTGCGAAATTGTGGGATTTTCGAGAGACGAGCTGCTCGCGAGAAACCTTTCCGGACTCACGCACCCCAGCGATCGGGAGGCCAGCGCTGAGTTCGATCGCAAGGTTCGTGGCGGTCTCCTGGACCGCTACTCGATCGAGAAACGCTATATAAGGAAGGATGGCGTAGTAGTGTGGACGCTCCTTACGGTGAGCCCCGCGCGTGATCCGCAGGGCAAGCCGAGCTACTGCATTGCGTTCCTCGACGACATCACGCAGCGCAAATACGCCGAGCAGCGGCTCGCTGCCCAGTATTCCGTCGCGCGCATACTTGGTGATTCGCCCGACGCGGCCGATGCGCCACGCCGTGTGATCGAGGCGATCTGCCGCGAGATTGGATGGAACGCCGGCTCAATGTGGCTCGTCGACGAATCAAGTCAGCAGCTCGTGTGCGTGGAGAGCCGCCGCCTTTCCCGGAGCACTGAGGTTTTCCGCGGCCGCGCTCCTGACATGCCGCTCAAGATTGGTCAGGGCATTCCGGGAAGAGTCTGGGCTACCGGCGCGCCCGCGTGGATTCAGGACGTGAGCAACGACTCGAACTTTCCACGCTCGCTGCTGGCGACGAGTATCGGAATGCACGGTGCCTTCGCATTTCCGGTAAAAAGCGGACCCAAGGTGCTCGGTGTCATGGAGTTTTTCAGCCCCGACATTCAGCCAGCCGATGACGAGCTCCTGCGCACGATAAGCGTTATCGGAAGCGAGCTCGGTCTTTATCTCGACCGCAAGCGGTTCGAGGAGCAGGGCAGTCAAAGCGAGGTGAGACAGGAAGCGATCGTTGAAGCCGCGCTCGACTCGATCATCTCGATGAACCACAAGGGCATCATCACGCACTTCAATCGTGCCGCTGAGCGCACGTTCGGTTTCAAGGCCGAAGATGCGATCGGCAAGGTGTTGGCCGATCTCATCATTCCACCGGAATTGCGCGGCGCTCACCAGGCGGGCGTTGAGAGGTTCACTGCGACCGCGGAATCGCGAATGCTGAACCATCGCGTTGAGACGTGGGCTCTGCGGGCAGACGGCACGCGCTTTCCGGTCGAGCTCGCAATCACGCACATTCCGCTCGATGGTCCTCCAGTATTCACCGGTTTCATTCGCGACATCACGGCGCGGAAGAAAGCGGAAGAAGCCATTCGCGAAAGTGAGGACCGCTTCCGGGGACTCGCCGAGGCGACGGTTGAGGGAATCCTGATTCACCGTGAGGCAGTCATCACCGACGCCAATCCAAGCCTCGCCAGGATGTTCGGCTACGACCTCTCCGAAATCATCGGGGCGAATGCCGTGGACTTGCTTTGCGTTCCCGAGCTGAGAGACATGCTCAGGGCGAAGCTGACCGCGGAGGTGGGAATGCGAAGTACGCCCCCGTATGAAATCGTCGGCCTCAGAAAGGATGGATCGCGCATCGACGTCGAGATAACCGCGCGCACGGTTCCGTTCGGCTCGAGCACCATGCGAGTGGCGGCAATTCGTGACATCACTGAGCGGAAGCGGCTGCAGAAGCAGGAGATCGAGCTGATTCGGGAGCAGGAAGCGAGGGCTGTCGCTCAAAGCTCGGAGAAGCGCGCGGCGTTCCTGGCTGAAGCGAGCCGTGTTCTCAGCATGTCGTTCGACTACCACACGACAATCGCGCAGCTCGCGCGTCTGGCCGTTCCGGCGATGGCGGACTACTGTGCCGTGGACGTCGTCGAGGGCGAGCAAGGCTTCATGCGACTTGGGTTTGCGCATTCCGATCCGAAGCGGGAAGAGGAACTCCGCCAGAAGCTCACGGTATTCCGGCCGGAAGATGTTTCGCCGGCGCATCCTGTAATGAAGGCGCTGCTGAAAGGCGAGAGCGATCTGGTTACCGAGGTGACGGACGAAGGTCTCCGTGCCGCGATGAAGAACGAGGAGCAGTATCAGATACTCCGCAGCCTCGAGCCGAAATCACTTATCACAGTACCGTTGATCGCATCGGGGAAGATTGTCGGTGCATTGACACTCGTGTCTTCGCGAAGCGATCACATCTATACGCCTGAAGACGTAAAGCTCGCCGAGGAGCTTGGGAGAAGAGCAGCGCTTGCGGTGGAAAACGCGCGACTGTTCGACGAAGCGCAGCTTGCGACTAAGGCTCGTGATGACATGCTCGCGGTGGTCGCGCACGATCTCAGAAATCCTCTGAACACGATCTTCATGAGCTCGCAGCTGCTGATGGAGATCATCTCAAAGACAGAACACCCGACTGAGCATCGTCAGGCAGCGATTATGCAGCGCGCTGCCGACAGAATGAATCGGCTCATCCAGGATCTGCTCGAGGTGAAGCGGATAGAGAGTGGCAATCTGGGCCTCGAGAAGCGCCCAACGGACGCAACGTCGGTGGTGAATGAAGCGGTGGAGATACTCAGGCCTATCGCAGTTGCGAGCTCTCTGCGATTGGAGAGCGAAGTATCACCTGATCTGCCGCCGATTCGCGTGGACCCGCCGCGAATACAACAAGTTCTGTCGAATCTCGTCGGTAACGCAATCAAGTTTACGCCGCCCGGCGGAGAGATCATGTTGCGCGCGACGCCTGGTGATCATGAAGCGTGCTTCGTTGTTGTCGACACAGGGCCGGGCATTCCACCCGACGCGCTGCCTCACATCTTCGGGCGGTTCTGGCAGGGGAAGGCGACAGACCGCCGCGGGATTGGGCTCGGACTCGCAATCGCGAAGGGAATCGTCGAGGCGCATGGCGGCCGCATCTGGGTCGAGAGCAAGGTTGGAGCAGGGAGCAGCTTCTTCTTCACCGTTCCGCTCGCCGAGACCGGAGAAGCTGCAGTCGTAACCTGAGCGAGCAGCCTGAGCGCCAGCGGGTCAGCGATCCTTCTCCTGCTTCACCAACGGGATCGCAAATTCCGAGATGCCGCTCGGAGCGTCTCTGAGAAAATCGAGTCGAATGAGCTTTTGCATTTCGACGGCGAACTGCTGAGAGTCGTACACTCTGGTCATCGGCAGCGGCTGTGTCGAGCTGATAAGATCGAAGAGCCAGAGTCCGGGCACTATCTCCCTGTAGGTCGTCCGTACTTCGAGCCCCAGAATCGGCGGATATACGAACTCCGGGTTTGTCAGCCGGAAGACTGCTTCCTGCACCGTGTAGCCCACCGTGTCGATGGAGATCGATCCTTCAACATCCGGCGTCATCAGCGTTCGCGCCGGAGTGAAGTCGAGCTGGAAAACGGAGCGCTTGCCGAGCCGCTTCGTGCCCCCGTAAGAGAAGCAGTGCGAGTTCAGAAACACTGAGTCAGCGAGGTCGACGAGCTGTGGAACTCGCATTTCGCGGCCACTTGGATTACCCGGTCCACGATCTCGCACGATCTTGCCGACCTGATATCGGTCTGTGGTTCCGCTTGTGTGTGCCACCGTGTCTCGAAACGTCAGGTATCTTCCCTCGTTTACCCGGCGCGTCGCATGGCCGCGTGCCAACAGGTAGCGAAACGGGTACTGATTGCGAAGCACCAGCTCCCGCTCGGCATTCTTCTTTACCTCCTCGAGAATGCCTGATGCGAACGCGTCGCGATCATCGCGCTGGGAGCAAGGCGTTCCACTAACTGTTCTAACGTCGCTGAGTCTGAACGCGACTGGACGAAGGACAAGCGTGAGCTGCAGGCTCGTTCCATCGAAGGCAACGACCGTGTCCAGCGGCGCAAAGCCGAGCTGTCGAATCCGCAGACGATAGCTGCCCGCGGAGTCGACGCGGAATGAAAAGCGGCCCTCGGGGCTCGTGAGCCTTTTTTGTGTAACACCTTCCAGTGAGACTGTGCTGTATGGCAGCGGCTGCTGGCCAACGCTTCCCACCACGGTGCCGCTGATCAGCCCCGCGCTTTGCGCGGTCAGCGCAATTGGCGTCAGCAGAATCAGTGTCGCTATGTAGTTGAGTCTGACTGCCAGCATTCCCGCTCCGGGATCCTTCTGACTTTCCCGCGTAACGATCGCTAAGAGTTCCGCGCGCAGTTCGACGGCGACTCGTGTATTGGAATGATTCTGCCTTTACCGCTACCGGGCAATAGCGTGTCGGCATGCTGGCCGCAATTCGGAGTGCTGCTATCCTGGGCATTGACGCCTATGACGTCACCGTTGAGGTGGATGCCACCCAGGGATTACCGCAGTGGACAATAGTCGGACTTCCACTCGGAGCTGTTAAGGAAAGTCGCGAGCGCGTTGGCTCCGCGCTCGTCAATTCGGGGTTCACGCTTCCGCCACGCCGAATAACGATTAACCTGGCGCCAGCGGACGTTCGCAAGGACGGGACGGCTTTCGATCTGCCCATTGCGCTCGGGATTCTCGTTGCGACCGCACAACTGCCACCGCACACCGTTGAAGGTCGGGTATTCGTCGGTGAGCTCGGCCTCGACGGCTCGGTTCGCAGTATCCGCGGTGCGCTCTCGATTGCGAGACGCACGGCGGTTCGATCGGATCGCGCCGAGCTCGTATTGCCTCGACCAAATGTCAATGAAGCGTGCCGAGTGACGTCACTGAGGCTTGCCGCTCCGGAGAATCTCAGGTCGTTGGCAGGCGACCTGCGAAGCGGTTCGCTCGCCGGCGCGCAAAGGGACAATGCACCCGTGGCACCACAGGAATCGCTTCTCGATTTCGCGGATGTGGTGGGTCAGGCAACAGCAAAGCGTGCGCTCGAAGTTGCCGCAGCCGGGGGACACAATCTGTCGATGATTGGGCCGCCGGGAGCTGGGAAAACGATGCTTGCACGTCGCTTGCCCGGAATTCTCCCCGAGCTGAGCGAGTGCGAATCGCTCGAGGTCATCGCCATCCAATCAGTTGCCGGTATTCTCCCGGGCAACGTACCGGCAATTTGCCCGCGCCCATTTCGCGCGCCCCATCATTCGATATCCGCCGCTGGACTGATCGGCGGCGGGAGCGTGCCTCGACCGGGGGAAGTGAGCCTCGCGCACCACGGCGTGCTCTTTCTCGACGAAATGCTGGAATTTCCCCGCTCGGTACTCGAGGGTCTCCGTCAACCAATGGAGGACGGACGCGTCGTCATCTCCCGTGCGGCGATGTCAGTCGTGTTTCCTGCGATGTTCACGCTGGTCGGGGCGACCAATCCTTGTCCCTGCGGCCGCCTTGGTGATGGAACGTCCTCGTGCACGTGCTCAACCAACGATGTGCAGCGTTACGCGAAAAGAATTTCCGGCCCGCTCGCGGACAGGATCGACATGCACGTGATGGTAGGTC
>JBDSVO010000005.1:0-3279 GCA_039927215.1 Gemmatimonadaceae bacterium | reverse complement strand
GTCGATGCCAGCCGATGAAAGTGTTGCACGTCGCGCCAAGCATCGCGCGCTCATACGGAGGGCCCACACAGTCTCTTGCGGGATATGCGGTCGCCGCGCGGAACGCGGGCATCGACGTCTCGATCGCAGCGCCTCGTTGCGACTACGACGATCTCAATGCTTTCCGCCGGCGTGCCGGCGGTACGAGACTACATCTTTTCCGCGCATACGGGACTGGCGCGTTCGCGGCCTCGCCATCTCTCGTGAGGTGGGTAAGCAGGGCGGCGAGCGCGTATGACGTCGTTCACATCCACGGCCTGTTCAATCCCATCAGCACTCTCTCCGCGCGCGCCGTGCTTCGGTCGGGCACGACCGTCGTAATTCGCCCGTTCGGAACGCTTTCGCGCTACACGTTTCGCCACCGTCGCACCAGGCTCAAGAACGCATACTTCAGTCTTGTTGAGCGGCGCAACGTCGTTGAAGCCGCGGCGCTGCATTTTACCACTGACACCGAAAGAGATTCGGCAGGTTGGCACGACATGGATATTGCCGATCGGGCACACGTTGTCCCGCCGCCTTGGCTGGGCAGGGATCATCGGGCAAAGGAAAGGCCTCCATTCGGTGGAGAGGTTGTGGTATTTCTCGGGCGCATTGCACCCGTCAAGAACATCGAAACGCTGCTGGACGCCTGGCCATCAGTGAGCAGAAGCAAGCCGCGAGGGAGGCTTCTCATCGCCGGGTCCGGTGACAGGGGTTATCTCCGTGCGCTCGAGCGACGCGCGCACGACCTCGGCATACTCGATAGCATAGAGTTCCGCGGTTTTCTGTCTGGCGAGGAGAAACAGAGCCTGCTTTGCTCAGCGTCGGTGCTGGTGTTGCCGTCGCACCATGAAAACTTCGGCATCGCTGTTCTGGAATCGCTCGACGCCGGGGTCCCCGTGGTGGTATCTGCCGAGGTTCAGCTCGCGGACTTTGTTCGCCGGCACGACGTCGGGAAAGTCGTACAATCGACGCCTGCGGGCCTGGCAAGCGCGATCATTGACACGCTGAACGACGGAACGCTCGGAGCGCGTACGCGAGAGATCGGCGCCGAAGTGGTGGCAAAAGAATTTGCGCCGCCGATAATAGGCGATCTCCTGTCATCGATGTACCATGCGGCACAACAAAGATCCCGGTAAGACTGACTTCAGCCTCTGACAATGTACATCCTTGGTCTTAACGCCTATCACGCGGACGGATCCGCTGTTCTCCTGCGGGACGGCGAGCTAATTGTAGCCGTCGAAGAGGAGCGCTTCCGGCGCGTCAAGCATTGGGCCGGGTTTCCGAGCGAGACGATCGCCAAATGCCTCGAGATCGGAGGCATCACCGGTGGGGAGGTCAAACACGTAGCGATCAGCCGCGATCCAAAAGCAAACCTCCTCCGAAAGGCGGCGTTCGCATTCTCGAACCGGATGAAGCTGGCGAACATCGTGAACCGCACGCGCAACCTGAAGAAGGTCCACGGGGTGAGGGATCCTCTCGCTGCTGCGCTCGGAATCCCGACGTCGAAGCTTCCACGCATCCACTTCGTCGAACATCACCCGGCCCATCTCGCCAGCGCTTTCTTTGTCTCACCGTTCGAAGATGCCGCGATCTGCGCCATCGACGGCTTTGGAGACTTCATCAGCACCTCGACGGCGATCGGTCGGGATAACCAGATCGAGGTGCTCGACAAAGTCTCGTACCCGCATTCTCTCGGCGTCTTCTACACCGCGATCACACAATACCTCGGATTTCCGAACTACGGCGACGAGTTCAAGGTGATGGGCCTCGCGCCCTATGGTGCGCCTGAATTCGTCGATGAGCTGCGTAAGCTCGTGACGCTCAAGCCAGGCGGGAGATTCGAGCTGACCCGCCGGTTCTTCCGTCATTGGGACGAAGGCGTTCAAATGGAATGGGAGGGCGGCTCACCAACTATGTCCCCGCTGTACACGCGCGAGCTCGAATCGATGCTCGGGCCCCGGAGACAGATCAGCGAGCCTGTCACCGCGCGTCACGAAGCTCTCGCTCGATCGCTGCAGGAGGTTTACGAGGAATGCGCATTCCACGTGCTGAACGGACTTTGGTCGCGCACGAAGAACCATCGCCTCTGCCTCGCCGGCGGATGCGCCATGAACAGTGTCGCGAACGGAAAGGTTCGTGAGCGCACGCCGTTTCGCGAGGTTTACATCCAGCCAGCCGCCGCCGATAGCGGCACCGCACTCGGCGCGGCCTATCACGTTTGGCACCAGGTTCTGCACCAGCCGCGCGGATTTGTCATGTCGCACGCGTATTGGGGCACCGAGTACCCGCACGTCGACATTACTTCGACAGTCACGGCTCGTGACGACACGAGCTGGCGCTACAGCTGCGAGCGCCTCGAAGAGAATGAGCTTTGTGAAGTTACGGCCAGACTCATTGCGGACGGGAACGTCGTTGGATGGTACCAGGGCCGGATGGAATGGGGCGCCAGGGCGCTTGGAAACCGCAGCATCCTCGCCGACGCTCGGCGCGCCGATATGCGCGAGCTGATAAATACGAAGATCAAGTTCCGGGAGAAGTTCAGGCCGTTCGCGCCGTCCATACTCGAGGAAGCGATGGATGACTATTTCGTCGGGGCCGCGACCGATCCGTTCATGCAGCAGGTCTATCCCGTGCGGCCCGAGAAGCGGGAAATATTGCCTGCAATTACCCACGTCGACGGCAGCGGCCGGCTGCAGACCGTGAGCCGTGCGACTAACGCCCGCTACTACAAGCTCATTCAGGCTTTCGACGCAATCACCAGCGTGCCGGTGCTGCTCAACACGAGCTTTAACGAGAATGAGCCGATCGTCGACACCCCAGAACAGGCGCTGGATTGTTTCTTCAGGACCAGAATGGACGCCATCGTGGTGAACGACATTCTCGTCCGACGACACCCGACGAGCGAAAAGTCCTTGGATTCTGACGGTACCGGGTGATAATTTGCACGTTCGTGCATTCCATCCGGTCGGCCATGGGATACGCCGCAGCCGGGCGATCCTTCAACTTCATAAATGACAATAACTCAAAAGTTTCTACTTGCAGCCGCCCTGCTGTTCGGTGTTTCGGCTGCTAAGGCACAAAGTCCCGGTGGGCCGCAGACCCTGAACCCGGGAGATCAGATCCGCATCGTCGTCTGGCGAAACCCTGAGCTCAGCGGCGATTTCACCGTCGCCGCCAATGGCACGCTGAACCATCCTTTGTACAGGGAGATACAGGTTACGGGGATCCCGCTTACCGCCGTGGAGGAGCGTCTGCGTA
>JBDSVO010000004.1:0-15952 GCA_039927215.1 Gemmatimonadaceae bacterium | reverse complement strand
TCTCGACAGTGTCAGCTGCGCGAAACCGATGCTCGAAACTCGAGCCGCTGCGAAGATTTCTGAGCTTCGCCTGGACCATGGCGCGGAGATTTCCGGGCGTGTGGTGACGAAACTCGATTACGCGGCAGGGATCGCCCTCGAAAACGAGGACCATTCCACGTCTGATTTGAGTTGCTGGAAAAGCCATAGATCGATTCGAAAAACGGTTTGGGGGTAGCCTTTGAACTTAGCGGGAAACCGCTACTTCGGTCAACGAAGCGGTGCGAATTCTCGTCCGCGCACCCATCAAGCACCTATGAAGAAGGGTCTAATCGGATTCGGCGGATTATCCGCCGAATCCGAATAGACCCTCTTTCATAGATGCTAGATGGGTGCGCCCTAGCCAGCGATCCGTGATTTGTAAATGTCCGCCACAACCGGCTTCAGGGCTCGCCAGACATTGTCTGCGACAATGCGCTCTCCCGCGAGATTCGGGTGGACGCCGTCTTCCTGATTGAGCTCGGGGTGCCCTGCCACTCTATCGAGCAGAAACGGCATAAGGGTCAAGCCTTCGGCTTTCGCGACGGTCGCGTACGCTTCTCGGAAGCTCGCCGTGTAGCCCGCGCCAAAATTCGGCGGGGCTTCCATTACAGCGAGCAGAATACTCGCGCGCGGTTGTGCTTTGCGTATTCGCCCGACGATCGCCGTGAGATTGGCTTTGAGCGCGTTGGCATCGAGTGCTCGCAGCGCGTCGTTTCCTCCCGTTTCGAGCACGACGACGTCCACCGGATTCTTCAGCGCCCAGTCGATGCGGCGGAGCGCACCCGCTGATGTCTCGCCCGAAAGTCCCGCATTGATCGCGGCGATCGGCGTACCTTCCGCCGCCGCCTTCGCTGCGACCATCACCGGAAACGCCTGCGATGGGTCGAGGCCGTAACCGGCAGTAAGGCTCGTTCCGAAGAACAGCACACTAACTTTCCCTCTCACCGAATCCTTCACAACGCTTTCCCCGTTCGATGGAGTGCCGGAATTCGCTGACGGCGCGGTGTCCGCCGTCGCGCGCTTGGCGTCAGTCGCTCCGTCCATATTTCGCTCCGGCTGGCACGCGACAAAGGCGCCCAGCAACACAATCCAGAAGAATTTCATGCTCATTGCAAAGGAAGTTACGCGGGAATACAGGAGCGGCGATCAAAGCCTGGCCGTTCTGAAGGATGTTTCGTTCAGCATCGACCAGGGCGACTTCGTGGCAATCGTCGGGCCTTCCGGCAGCGGAAAGACGACTCTCCTCGGACTCCTCGCAGGTCTTGATACTCCGACCCGGGGCAAGGTGATCCTCGACGGACACGATCTGACGACGATGTCCGAGAACGAGCGCGCCCGGCTCCGCGGTGAGAAAGTCGGATTCGTGTTTCAGACTTTTCAGCTGATCCCGACCCTGACCGCGCGCGAAAACATCCAGGTTCCGCTGGAGCTTCAGGGAAACGATGGCGCGTCTGATCGCGCGCGCGAGCTGCTCGAGCGCGTCGGCCTGGAAAAGCGGGGTCATCACTTCCCGATGCAGCTCTCCGGCGGCGAGCAGCAGCGCGTTGCGCTTGCCCGTGCTTTCGCGAATTCGCCGCGAATTCTTTTTGCGGACGAGCCGACGGGCAACCTCGATGCGGCCAGCGGCGCGCGGGTGTTCGATCTTCTTGCCTCGCTCAACCACGACTCCGGCTCGACGATCGTTCTGGTCACCCACGACGCTACGCTCGCCGCCCGCGCGGGACGAACCATACGGCTGAGCGACGGAAGAGTTGTCGAAGACAGCTCGGCGATGGCACCGGCTTCGTGACGACTCCGTCGGCGGCTCCGAGCTCCGGCAGGGCTTCTCTGCGGCAGTTGATGAGTCTTACGTGGCGCGAAAGTCGTAGCGCTCGACGTCGGCTACTCCTCTACATGTCGGCTATCTCTCTCGGCGCTGCCGCGCTCGTTGCGATCGATTCCTTCGCCGGCAACGTCAATCGCTCTGTGCGTGACCAGTCACGCGCGTTGCTGGGAGGCGACATCGCCTTCCGCGCACGAAAACCATTCACGGCTGCCGAGAATGCTATTCTCGATTCGATAGCTCGCGCATCGAACGCGACGTACGCGCGCGTCGTGACATTCCCATCGATGGCGCTGCTTCCCCGTACCGGACGCACTCGTCTATCACAAATCCGAGCCGTCAGTGACAACTACCCATTCTATGGAGAGATCACGACGACGCCGGCCGGACAGTGGAAAGCGCTAAGGAGCGGGCAGAACGCGCTCGTCGATCCGTCGCTGCTCGTTACTCTCGCCGCAAGCGTCGGCGACACGTTGAACCTCGGCTATGCGCGCTTCCGGATCATTGGGACGCTGAAGTCCGTCCCCGGAACTCCGGGAGTGGCCGAAATCATTGGGCCGCGGGTTTTCATTCCGGAGCGCTACGTCGGCGAGACCCAACTGCTTGTCTTTGGAAGCACAGCCGAATACTCGGTACTCGGCCGATTGGCCGCGGACCGTGATCCTGTCAAAGTCGTAAAGCCGTTCCGTCCGCAGCTGCGGAAATCGCGTGTGAACGTGACGACGGTCACGGAAGCCGAGGACGCCTCGTCACAGTCGATCACTCAGCTCAGCCGGTTTATCGGCATCGTCGGACTCGTTGCCCTGCTGCTCGGTGGAGTCGGAGTCGCGAGTGGCGTGCGCGCCTATGTCGCGCGTAAGATCGATACAGTCGCGATCCTCCGGTGCCTCGGCGCATCCAGCGAGCAGGTGCTCGCGATGTACGTGGTGCAGGCGGCTGCTATGGGAATTCTCGGCGCGGTGGCCGGCGCCGCGCTCGGTGTGGCGATCCAGTTCGGACTGCCGCTCGCGGTCAAGGATTTTCTGCCGGTGGAAGTAGACGTCACTCTCGAGCCGCAGGCGATTATTACTGGAGTACTCATCGGGGGTTGGATCGCGTTGATCTTCGCGCTCCGTCCCCTGCTCGCGCTCCGAAATGTGTCGCCTCTCCAGACATTGCGGCGTGATGCAGACGCGGAAGTCCTCCGGATGCACTGGAACGACTGGCCACGCGTGATAGTGAACGCGGCGCTCGTAGCGAGTGTCGTCGCGATCGCACTCTTGCGGGCCGCCAATATCAGGCAGGGGGTATGGATTGCCGTCGCGACGGGCGGCGCGATTGCCGTGCTCGTCGCCAGCGCATGGCTGCTCTCGTGGATCGCGCGGAAAGCACTCCGCACAGGCTGGCCGTACGTCGTCAGGCAAGGAGTCGCGAACCTGTACCGGCCGGCGAATCAAACGCGGTCCGTCGTCCTGTCACTCGGCTTTGGCGCGTTCCTGATCACGACACTCTATCTGGTGCAGAGCAATCTGCTCGGACAATTCAAGATCAGCATGGACGCTTCGAACGCGAATCTCGTGTTCTTCGACGTGCAGGAAGACCAGCGTGCGCCAATCGATTCGATAATTCAGCGAGCAGGTTATCGCGTCAGCGAAACGGCTCCCGTGGTAACCATGCGGATTTCGAAGATCAACGATCGGACGGTCGAGCAGATCGCGGGAGACACGCTGCGGCCGCAGGGGAACCCGGCTGACGGAAGGCCTCGCCAGAAAGCTGCATCACCTTCGCAGAAGGCCGACGGGAGGGCGGACAGAAATAGATCGGGCCGGCCATCGTGGGCGCTGCGTCGCGAGTATCGGTCGACCTATCGCGACAAAGTCAGCTCGTCAGAGAAGATTGTGAGCGGCAAATGGTTCAGCGAAGAGGCGCTTCGCTCCCACCACGACACTGGAGAGGTATCCATCGCGCAGGATGTTGCGGAGGAGCTGCGCCTCAAGCTCGGGGATGTCGTCACCTGGGACGTGCAGGGGGTGCAGGTGCCGTCGCGCGTCACGAGCCTTCGCGAAGTGACGTGGCAGCGTTTTCAGCCCAACTTCTTTGCGGTGTTCTCACCACCGACACTCCAGTCGGCGCCCAGACAGTATGTGCTTCTCTCCTCGGTAAAAGGACCCCCGGCAGTTGCGGAACTGCAGCGCGACGTCGTTCTACGATTCCCGAACGTCTCGAGCCTGGACCTGACGCTCATCAAGGAATCGGTGGAGAAGATTGCGTCGAAGGTCACCACCGCAATTCGCTTCATGGCGCTGTTCAGTCTGGCGATGGGGATTCCGGTTCTCTTCGCAGCCGTCGCGGCGACGCGGCGCGAGCGCATACGAGAAGGAGTGCTTCTGAAAACTCTCGGAGCAACACGCGGTCAGATCGTGAGAATCCTGCTGGCCGAATACTCTCTGCTCGGATTGCTCGGAAGTTTGACGGGAATGCTGCTCGCAATCGCGGGCGGCTGGGCCCTGACACATTACGTATTCGACACGCGGTTTTCACCCGCGATCGGTGCGGCGCTCGGGATCGCGGCGGCAATGCTGACTTTGACCGTGACGATAGGGCTCCTCGCCGGACGCGATGTATTCCGTGAGACTCCAATGACCGCGCTTCGCGACACCTGACGCCCGGCTTGTTTTGCGGCCGCGAACGCCCGTATAGATTCCGGCCATGAGGCTTTCCGCAGCAATCCTGCTCGCGGTCGTTGTCGTGGCTTGCAAAGACACCACCGCACCACCGGTGCCGGCGTCAATTGCGCCTTCGGTCGAGGCGGCAACAGGAACCGCAGGTCTGCCGCTCCTTAATTCCCCTTCGTTTTTCGTGAAGGACGCGAATGGAATAATTCTCGGAGACGTACCCGTCACCATTGCCGTAACGAGTGGCGGAGGAACACTCACCAACCCTCCCACGCGAACCGTCGCCGGTGTACCAACGGCAGTTGGCACATGGACAATGGGGAAGATCGTCGGGGTCAATTCTCTCACAGTCACCGTTGGAGGTCTGGCGCCGTTGGTCATCACGATCAACAGTACGCCCGGCCCGGCCGCTTCCATCGTTCCGAGGAACGGAGCCCAGAGTGCGCTCGCGGGAACCGATCTTCCAAATCCACTCACGCTCCAGGTTCAGGATCAATTCGGCAACGGCG
Source organism: Gemmatimonadaceae bacterium (assembly GCA_039927215.1). GTDB lineage: Bacteria > Gemmatimonadota > Gemmatimonadetes > Gemmatimonadales > Gemmatimonadaceae > UBA4720. The sequence continues at coordinate 10,946 of JBDSVO010000004.1, read as the reverse complement.
TGCCTGGGACCCTCGTTTCATTTGTCGTGACCGGCGGCGGAGGCTCGATATCACCCGGCAGCGTGATGACGGACGCTGCCGGCAACGCGAATGGAGTTGTGTGGCGCCTCGGAAAGAGTGCTACTTCTCAAACCACGCTGGTAAGCGCCGGCGGACACTTCATCACCATGACGGCGACCGTCGCCAGCGACTTCAACGTCGACGTGCGCTTTTTTGGACCGGCGCCGTCCGAGGCAGCCGAGGCAGCGTTCGACGAGGCAGCCGCACGTATCAGAGGAACAATCATCGGTGACATCCCCGACGTAAACATTCCCGCGACGCGCAACGGTGCCGGGATCGACATCAGCTTGTGTGGTGTCAACGGAGTGATTGTCAACGAAATCATCGACGACGTCTTGATCTACGCGAGCATCGGTCGGATAGACGGCACGGGGCACATCCTTGCCTCGGCAAGCGTGTGCTTAATCCGCAACCAGTCGCGAATAACAAGCATTGGAGTGATGAAGTTCGATGTCGAGGATATCGATGCGTTGATCTCTACCGACCGACTTTCGAGTGTCGTGCTGCATGAGATGCTTCACGTTGTCGGCTTCGGAACGATATGGACGGACACTCGAAGACCGGGAGGAATTCTTCTCGCCGGCGGCAGAACCGACAATCCGCGGTATACAGGGTCGTTCGGAATCTCGGCATGCGGGCTGGCCGGCGGGACGGGAGCGTGCGGCGGTGGCGTAGCGGTTGAGGGACTTCCTTTCGCTTCGGGTACCGCCGATTCGCACTGGCGCGAATCGGTCTTCGACAACGAGCTGATGACCGGGTTCGTCGAGACACGAGGAATCTCGATGCCATTCAGCGCCATCACGATTCAGTCGCTCGCCGACGCTGGATACAGTGTAAATCTTTTTGCCGGGGAGCAGTACCTGGTTCCGTTCTCGGCAGGCTTAAGCATACCGGGGAACCAGTCGAGAAGCATTCCCGCCGGCACGCCCTGGGAGATAATCGGCCAGCCCGTGCTCGAGCTCGGGCCGGCGGGATTACTCCGCTACATCGGAAACCACTGACGGACGCGTTATCGTACCCGGAGGATAATCCACGCAGCGCCGGTAAAGCTCGCTGCCGTTGCGCCGTCGCTGTTCAGAAAACGCCAGGTTCTCGCCGGCGAGCCAGAGTTCTGCTGCGCGAAGAAATAATTTCCGGACCCAGACCTCGCCTCCAAACCCGTCAGCACGAAGCCACTGCCTGACACCGTAGTCACCTTCAGCGGATACTGTCCGGCAGTGATGCTGGTCAGCTGACTTCGCATGTTGTAAACCTTATAGGAATACAGTGCGGAAAGCCCTGGGATGCCCACGTTATCTGCATAGTTCGCGATCATCCATCCGCTGGCGATGGCATCGAAGGTTGCTCCAGCATTCTTGACGAGGTTGGCCACACCGACGTCGGGACCTCCCGCCAGTTTCCTGGTAAATAGCTTCACGTCGCCACCCGAGTACTGGTCAGCCGCATAACGCAGCAATGCCCAGGCGGCTCCGCGAGCCGCCAGCGAAGTGTCCGCGGCCGAGCTCGTTGGACCCACCGGGCCTGGATTGTTCAGGTAGATCCGGAAGCGCGCAAAATTCTGGAAGAAAAACGCGTTGTAATCCTCGATGCTTCCACCGTGCACGCGTGAAAACGTCGCATCCTCAGTCTCACTGATTCCACGCAGTGCGCGACCAGTCGCGTCTTCGGCAAAATGCGACAGCGCTTCGTCGAGCCACACGTCCTCGAGCGGCTGCACAATCGGGCTGCGAATGCGCTCCGAAGCGTTGATCATGTGCTGGAACTCATGGGCAATGGTGCCTCGCGTGTTCTGCCTCACGAGCGCCAGCGAGCGCTTGTTGTTGTTGATCGTCCCATCCGGATCGGGCGCCAGCATATAGAAAAGTTCGGCCTGGTTGCTCTGTGCGCACGAACCGGCGCCAGTCGATGGAAACAGGTCTCCCGCGAAGAAAAAGCCTCCAACGAAGCTGTTGGAGTTGGCCTCGGTCAGCTTGTTCACTTCGGCCGTATACAGGACGATGACGCGTCCATTCTTGTCGTCGTCGAGAGGCGTTCCGAAGAAAGAGACGTCCGTCGGGTAGATCAGATTCGAGAATTCGTCGCCGATCTGCTGGTAGTCAGTTGCGGTGAATCCGTTTGCCGGCGACGCGACGTCGTTGTAGATGATCGCCTTGTCGTTTACGTACGTAACCTCGGCAGTGATCGTCGTGAAATTGGTGCAGGCGTTGGTCCGGCCCGGGACCTTGAAATTGAGTCGGTCGCCCACCGCAGGGATTGCGCTGGAAACGGAAAACCGTCCCTGGGCAGCCTCTCGCAGACGCTCGCGGTGGGCGCGCTGGGCGTCAGGGATTCTGAGCTCGCGTCGCTCCATTAGTCGCAGCCGCGTCTCGAACGTGATCTGAGCGGCGCCAAGATCGCCGACCGCGTTGCGAGGAGCGGTGTTCTCCGCCGAGAAAATCGCGTTGCTCGGAGCAATCGTTGTCGAGGGAACGTTGTCGCCCTCATCGGACTTCAGCACATACTTGCCAAGTATGTCCGGTGTCGAGCTGGTGTTGCCCGGAATTACCAGATAATCCGCAGGGGCGCCCGCGGTCGCTGGCATCTTGATACAGCCCTGGGTCTCGGTCGCGCTAAGGACGCGGACTCCACCTACGGGAAGATCGACCAACGTGATGCCCGTATTGCAGGCGCTCACTGCTGCGATGACGATGACCGTCGCGGTCCCCGTGACACCCGCGGAGGTGCCCTGAATCGTAGCGGTCCCTGCCGAGACGCCCGTGATAAGGCCCGTCGTTGCATTGACAGTGGCGATTGCCGGCTGCAGAGTCGTCCAGGTGACGGTTTTGCCGGTCAGCGGATTGCCGTTCTGATCCTTTACTATTGCCGATGCCTGTGCTGTGCCTCCGACCGATATCTGCGTCGGAGTCGCCATTACACTCACCGTCGTTACAACAAGGGGGCCACCACCGCCGTCTTTGCTGCATGCAGCCGCCACGAGGAGCGCGCCCGCCAGAATAGCCTTTCTCATCAACGAACGACTCCTCACAAATGTTAATGGTGCGACCCCGCGGAACAGTTGTAATACACAGCCGGGCTGCAAAGGTCGCACCTCTGTTTTGCCTTACGCGTGAATCTTTCGACGAAAGGGTACCACCCCGCCCGGATACCAGCAACCGTCGCAAGAATGGCGCACAAATCGTGAGTTCCGTAGAATTGCACTCCATCCCGGCTGTAATGAAATGACGACCCAAATCCAGCGCGGCATCTCGCTTCTAATTAACACCGCACTGTGCGGATTCCCTCTTCTGGCCTGGCCGGCGGCGTCGGGTCAGGTGGCGAGGGACACCGCACGACCGTCGAGCTACATCATCCGTGCTGCCCACCTCATCGACGGAAAGACGAATACCCGCCGCGACGATGTAGCGATACTTGTTGACGGCGAGCGTATCGTAGCGGTCGGACCACTGTCCGAAATCAGCACGCGAGCGACCAGCGCTACGCGCACCATAAATCTCGGCGCGGCCACCGTGCTTCCCGGGTTGATCGACAATCATACGCACGTGCTATTGCAGGGCGACATCACTTCCGCCGACTACGACGAGCAGCTGCTCAAGGAGAGCACGCCATACCGGGCGATTCGCGCGACCGTCGCCGTGCGGACGGCCCTGATGAACGGATTCACGACAATCCGCGATCTCGAGACCGAGGGCGCATTGTACGCCGACGTCGACGTGAAGACGGCGATCAACCGTGGCGTGATTCCCGGCCCGCGGATGTTCGTCGCCACGCGGGCGATGGCGCCGACGGGCATGTACCCTCTGCTCGGTTATTCGTGGGAGCTCAGAATGCCGGAGGGAGTGCAGATCGTCGATGGCCCCGATGAGATCCGCAAGGCGGTGCGTGAAGAAGCGAAGTTCGGCGCCGACTGGATCAAGTTCTACGCGGACCGCCGCTATTTCATGGGAGAAGATGGACGGCTGCATTCGTGGGTGAACTTCACGGACGAGGAGATGAAGGCGATCGTCAGCGAAGCGCACCGGCTCGGGAAGAAGGTCGCGGCACATGCCGTTGGCTGGGACGGCATCGATGGCGCGTTGCGCGCGGGTGTCAACTCGATCGAGCACGGCCAGGGTCTCACCGACGACCTCATTGCCCGAATGGTGAAGCAGGGAGTCTACTGGTGTCCGACGATTTACGTTGGCGCCTGGGTTGCTCCGGGCCGGGGCGGCATCTGGCCGCGCATGGTCGACCTCGAGCGTATTGCGTTCGGGAAAGCGGTAAAGGCGGGAGCGCTCATCAGCTACGGGACCGACGCCGGAGGATATGCGTGGACGGAAAATCAGGCAAAGGAATTCGCGTACATGGTTCGCTATGGAATGACGCCGATGGGCGCGATCAAGTCGGCAACATCAGTGGCGGCGCGGCTGCTCGGACAGGAGTCGCAGTTCGGAAGCATCGAGGCCGGGATGCTCGCGGATATCGTCGCAGTGCGAGGTGATCCGCTCACGGACATCACCGAGCTCGAGCGGGTCACGTTCGTCATGAAGGGCGGCATCATCTACAAGAATGACATGAACCTGCGATAGCGAATTAGTCTGCCTTTTCCCTCCACTACGGCCCTAGCGGCGGCGTATAAGGCTTCGGTACCAGCGGATTGTTCGTGATTTCCGCGGCGTTGAGCGGCCAGCACATCACGCTGCCAAACGTGACAGTCGCACTGCCGAGGTATGCTCCGGTCGGCCATCGGTTGCTGATTCCGGCGTATTTGCTCCAGCGCCGAAGATCACCGATGCGGTGCCCATCGAGAAAGAAGTCCCGCCCCCGCTGCTCGATAAGATTCGTCATGTAATTGTCGACCGTCGTTGGCGTTGCGGCGGTGATGCTTGGGAAGGCCAGGCGACGCGACTCTATGAAAGCGATATTCGTCGCAGTCGGCCCTTCCGCCTCGGCGATGATGTATTTCGCTTCGAGGAGCGAAGCGAGCACCATCGCCGTTTCGTACGTCGGGTCCGCTCCCGCCTTTGTCCCGCTGAAAGTGCTGAACATGAGCGGCGAATTCGGAACAACCGCCGCTCCGCTCTGGGTCGTCTCGGTGGCCGGCGCACCCGTTGTGGCGTTGATCGGGTGTGGAACCCGCGCGTCGTCCAACGCGAGGAACGGCGTGTTCGAGATTGATGCCGCCGTCACTCCTGCGCCGCCGGCTAAACGCTCCGCCCAGAGGTTATGAAGTCCCAGCGACAGATTCGAGTTGTAGTACATCCGGTACTCGAAGTTGGTGCCGGTGCCGATTGGAGCGACTAGTTGCGCTATAGCGGCGGCCGTGACCTTGTCGTTGCGTCCGAGGGCTGCGCGCGCCTTCCCAACGTAGGCGAGATTGCGAATCGAATCCGAGGCAAGCATGTAACGTTGGCCAAGTGTCGTTGACGCGACCGCCGCGTTAGCCGTTCTCGCAGCCGCCGCAATCTTGATGGCCGAATCAAAGCGTGCTTCGGCCAACTTGAAGAGCTCGATCGAGGGAACCGGTGCCGAGTATTTAGACTCCGCGGTAGAGATGGGAACCTCGCACCACCCTTCGGCCAACCGGATCAACTGGTATCCCGCGATCGCGTACACACGGGCCAGACGCACGTCGTGCAGAGCAGAGTCGGCGTAGATGGTGCGCATGCGGCCGGCGACACTATCTGCCAGCCAGCGCGCTCGCTGTATCGGACCGTACGTGAAAACGCTGTTGTAGCTGTTGGCCACGTCGACACGGCGCTGATCGTACAGCACTTCGTCGATAAAGACGTGGTGATTGCGCAGCTCGTCCGTGAATGTGGCGCTCAGGTACGAGTACCAGAAGTTGTTCATGCCCTGCAACCCGGCAATCGCGCTGTTGTGCATCAGGTCAACGAGCGAGGAGTCCTCCAGACGCTCGACTGCGACTGCCCCGGGGTTTTGCGCGGTGAGAAAATCCTTGCACGCGTTGAGTGAGCCCGCCGAGGCAAAGCAGGCGGCGAAAATCGCGACGCGGCAGAGCGGTGTCACTCGATTCTCTTTTGAAGTCATACAATGACCCGGCATCAGTAGGTGAGGTTGAACTGCATGGTCCAGCGGCGGATCATCGGCCATGAGTACGCGTCCACACGCACAAACTGGGCGTTGTTGCCGCTGCCTCGCAGCTGATTGTTGCTATAGCCGTTGACTTCGGGATCGAGTCCCGAGTAGTCGGTCCATAGAGCGAGATTCTTTCCCGCGACTGTGATCGAGGCAGTTTCCATCTTGAGGCCTCGAGCAATCCGGCTCGGCAACGTGTAGGTGAGCGATACATCGCGAAGCTTTATGAAGTCCGCTTTCGAGACGTACTGGCTCTGGGTCATTGGCGCCGTAACGGTCAGCGGGCTGCTGACGCCGCCGCCCGCGAACACCGCGCGAAGTGTGTCGAGCCGCGCCGTACCAATCAGAGCCGGGTCATTCAGCAGTGCGCAGTTGGGCCCATTCGCAACCGTAGCGCAACGATTGTAGCTCTTCTGGTTATACAGGTAGTGTCCGCCCTGGTAGTCGAGCATGCCATACAGTCGGAAGTTGCGGAACACCGTAAAGGTGTTCGACAGCGACCATTGTTTGGTCGGAACCGCCGGTCCGATAAAGGTGAATGCGGTGTCGTATACCGGGGTCGTGATTACACCGGCCGCATTCCTGTTGAGGATGTAGTTGCCGTTCGCATCGCGAGTCGGAAGACGTGACCAGTACCCGCCGAGGGGATACCCGACGCGGCTCCGTTGCATGCCGCCACTGTATGATGCGCCGCCGGGAATATCCTCTGCGAGGCCCTTGGTGGGACCGCATGTCTCGCCAACCCATGGGCGACAAACGCGGATGGTATCCAGCTGGTCCAGCCTGTTCTTGTTGGTCGCCAGGCTGAAGCTGCCGTCCCAGACAAAGTTCCGCGTGCTTACCGGCGTGAGCCTCAGGATCATCTCAGCGCCCCGGTTCGTGGTCTGCCCGAGGTTTTGCGTCACTGACCCGGCGAATCCCAGAGACGGCGGCAGCGCCAGCGGCGCGAACAGGTCGTTCATGACTTTTCGGTACCACGTAAACTCCAATCCTGCTCTGCCATCGAAGTAATCGGAGTCAAAGCCCAGCTCGATCTCGGTTCCCGTCTCCGGCTTGAGATCAGGGTTGCCATACGCGGAGGCAACGAGCGCTCCGCCTACACCTGTCGGGCTCGTTGCGACTCGCGCCGATCCGTACGTCTGAACCGCCGAAAACGGCGCCGGCGCTCTGCCGGCACGTCCCCACGCCCCACGGAGCCGGAAACTGTTCGCCCTGATCGCGCTCAGAAAGCTCTCGAACATCGGCTCTTCGCTGACAACCCACGACATCGATAGCTTCGGATAAACGATGATGTCGAAGTCAGACCCGAATGACGAATGATCGTCAGCACGCAGAGCGCCAGTAACGTATAAACGGTTTCGCCAGCCCAGCTGCTGCTGCGCAAACACGCCAACGGAGTTGAATTCGCTGAACGAATTGGCGCCGGATACGTTAAGCGCACCACCAATCGTGGTGATCTCACGCGTCGGCAGCGAGGTTCCGGTGGCGTCGATGCGTTGGTCGCGCCGCGAGGCGACCTGAGTGCCGAAGGACGTCTCTGACTTCAAATCGCTCGACAGCGATGTCAGCACCGTGCCGGCATAGTCAAGCGTGTATGACTTGACCTTTGGCTCGCGCATCGCGTTCAGCCCCGCCGGCACGTCCGGATCTCCCGGAAGTGAGAGTACCTGCGCTGTAGTCACGCGCCAGTCCATTCCAACAGTAACGCGGTTTCTCAACCACTCGAACGGCGTGTAGTTGATTGTAGACCCGAGAATCAGGCGATCGCTATCCGACGTGTTGTTGTAAAGGTGCGCGAGCGAAGGCTCGATCGTTCCCCAGCCGGCAAGCGCCGGCCGCGGGCGGGTAAGCCCGGGAATGCCGCGCACAGCGCTGAGCAGGAGGCCGTTGGCGGCTTCGTCGCCCAGAGGCAAACGAAGCCGCTGGTGGGTGTAACCGACGTTGACCTGGAAGTCTGCCTTGTTGCTCGGATTGAAGCTGAAATTGGTGCGGACAGAGCGACGATCGTCAAAGTTGTTCTCGAGCACGCCACCATTCCCGATCTTGTCGCCTGAGATATAGAAGGAATACCGGTCGCCTCCGCCGCGGACGGACATGGAGAGATTGTTCACCTTGCCTTCCCTGAGAGCGAGCGGATCACGTCTGAGGGGATCATCGGTGAGGATCGTGTTGGCTGGTACACCTTGGCAGCCCGACCATAGCTTATTACCGGCTGCGTCAACGGCGTCTATGCGCGCCTGAGTGCACGTCGTGTAGTTGGTGAGTGTTTCCACCCCCCACTCGTTGCGTCCTGTCTCGAACCGCGTCGACCATTTGAGCGACTGTTGCCCGCGCTGGCCGCGTTTGGTGAGAATCTGAATTACGCCGCTGGCAGCGTCCGCTCCGTAAAGCGTCGACGCTGCCGGGCCGCGTATTACCTCTATGGATTCAATGTCGTTTGGATTGACGAGATCAAGCGCGGACGTGCGCTGCCCCGAAAATCCAGTCGTTCCCGCGCCCGAGGGATTGAACGCTCCGATGTCCTCGATGTCCATCCGGATACCGTCGATGTAGACGACCGGCCGGTTGTTGGTGAACGATCCGTAGCCACGAACGGTGATCTCCGAAGAGGTGCCGGGCGATCCCGATCCCGCTGACACTATCACGCCGGGTGACCGGCCCTGGAGCACCTCGCCGACTGTGCTCACCGTTGTCTTGCTCGTGACGTCGGTAACGTTGAGCTGCGTGACGGCATTTCCCAAAGTGCGCTTCTGCGCGGATCCCGGGGCCCCCGTCACCACGACTTCGTTGAGCTGAGTCGGAGCCGCCTGGATGCTGGTATTCACCACCACTTCACCGCCGTCAGGTACCGCAACACTCGAAAGCTTGATCGAGTAGCCGATCTTGCGAGTTCTTACCTGGTGCGTTCCTGCGGGAACACTCTCAATCCGGTACCGGCCGTCGGAATTCGTGACAGCACCGCGGTCCGCGCCAATGACTACGACCTGTGCGTCAGCGACTGGTCGTCCGCCGGCAGCATCTGTGACTTGTCCGGTAATACGTCCAATCGACTGAGCGACTGCGATAGAAGGGAAGCCGGCCGCTATAAGGAAGGTGATAGCGGCCAAGCCGGCCCGTACGGGGTAACGATGCATGGCGTCTTCTCCCGGGGAACGACGTGTCGGACAATTGCCGAACGGATTTTCTGCGCGCAATTGTACGCTGGATGTCAGACGAGTCGCAAGAGTGGTTTTGTCGCGCCGCTCGCTCGTAGCGTCGCGTTGACACGCTTTTCACTGCGCCGTACGTTGGCCGGTTCAATCAGACGCCCCGCGGCATGACTGCGGAAGGAACCGCTCCTGTTTGCCCAGCACGATAATGCGCAGCCGTAAACTCATCTTTGGCTTGATTGCGATCTGCGGTTGCGCGCACGCCGCGACCGACCCGGGGTCGCCGATCCCCCCCGCGAGCGCGTCGACCCGATTTCTCGGGACTGCCAATCCGGGAGCGTTCTCGCCTCTCTCGATGGCTGACGCGCATTGGGTTGATGCTACTCTCGCATCGCTCTCACCCCGAGATAAAGTCGCTCAGCTCATCATGCCATGGGTTCCCGGTGAGTACTCAGCAGTAGGATCACCAGGATACGAGCAGCTCAGGAGGTGGGTCGAGGAAGACCGAATCGGCGGGCTGGTAATCTCTATCGGTCTTCCACACAGCTACGCGGCGAAGCTGAATCACATGCAACGGCTCGGAAAGGTTCCGCTCCTCGTGGCGTCTGACATGGAGAACGGCACCGGCATGCGGCTCGCGAATATCTACGCGTTGCCCTCGCTGCTTCCACAAGGCGGCGGCACTGTCTTTCCCCCTGTGATGGCACTCGGCGCAACCGGATCGGAGGACCTGGCGTTCCGGCTCGGGCGCGTTCTCGGCGCAGAAGCACGGGCCGTTGGCGTGCACATCAACTTCGGGCCGGTGCTCGACGTCAACTCCAATCCGCTGAATCCAATCATCAATACGCGATCGTTCGGCGAAAACCCGGCGATGGTCGCGAAGCTGGCGGACGCGTACATCAGGGGGGCGCGCGCGAGCGGACTCATGACCACCGGCAAGCATTTCCCGGGGCACGGTGACACGGACACAGATTCCCACCTGGAGCTGCCGGCTGTGCGCGGTGACCGCCCGCATCTCGACGCAGTCGATCTGCCACCGTTCAGAGCCGCGGTCGTCGAGGGCATCGATGGAATCATGACGGCGCATATCGCCGCCACCGGAGTGCTGGGCGCAGATGCTCCCCCGGCGACGCTATCACCGTACTTCATGACCGGCGTGCTTCGCCGGGAGATGAGCTTCAGCGGACTTCTGTTCACCGACGCGATGACAATGGGCGGAGTTGCAAAACGTTATGGAGCAACCGAGCCGCTCGTACTCGCACTCGAGGCCGGCGCGGACGTGCTGCTCATGCCGCGCAACGTTACTGACGCAATCAATACCGTGATGGCGGCATTGGCCTCGGGCCGACTGAAAGAAGCGCGCATCGATGAATCGGTGCGACGCATTCTCGTCGCAAAGGCACGAGCTGGGCTGCGTACCGGCCGGCTGGTTGATCTCGAAAGAGTCGACGAGATCGTGAACGTTCCGGAGAATGCGGCCGCTGCAAGCGAGGTCGCGGAGCGATCGATCACGCTCGCGCGGGACTCGAAAAGACTGGTTCCAATCAGTCCCGCAACTCGCCGGATTCTCTCGATCACTTACGCAGAGTCCAGCGATCTGATTGCGTCGCGAACGTTCAACGACCAGCTCGACAGCGCCGGTTATACAGTGGTGGCAGCCCG
>JBDSVO010000003.1:0-4276 GCA_039927215.1 Gemmatimonadaceae bacterium | reverse complement strand
TGAGCAACCACAATCCTCGGCAGCGGTGAAACGCGGTTCGGCGACCCGCTCATGTTTCCGAGCCCAAATTCTTTTCCACCGTCCGTGATCACGCCGAGCGCGCCTGCACGCTTGAGGATGTAGGGCACGTCGATTCCAAACTGACGACGAGTTTCCACGGCAGCTTCCGACGTGTCGAGCCGCGCCCTCTCCTGGCGAGCACGGTCTGCCGCGCCCCTCCGCGTTGCTGAGTCCGCAGCGGTCATAGGCGGTGCGTCCGGATTCCAGATGTCCGAAGGCTCGCTCTGCAGGAGCCACTTTCCTCGCACCCTGTCGCGATATCGCGCAAGACTGTCGGCGTTGGTGACATCGATCCGCATGATCGGCCCCTCGAGCGGCCTGCCGCCCGTCCCTGCTGTCCAGGCCCAGCTCCACGCATTCACATAACGCCCAAAGGGAGCGGTAAGACGCGCGGACGCTGGTCCCCGCTGCCATGCGACGCCAAACGGATACTCTTCCATCGTTATACTCAGCCCATAATCCCGGAGACGCTGCGCGGTCCATTCATTGGCTTTCCGCATCGCCGCGGACCCCGACAGTCGGGGGCCGATTGCATCGCTCAGGTATTGCAGATTTTTCATGATCTCGGAGCGATCCATCGCTTGAGCGATGAGCGCTCCGCTGCCGGTCGAATCCACGCTTTGGGCTTTCAGTGGAGCGGCGACAAGAACCAGGGAGTACAAAAGTAGTTTTTTCACGGAAGGGCTTTTGGGATGAATTAATGTCCTGGAGACCAACCGAGCAGAAATTACGCCAGCGTCGTCGCCGATTCGTTCTGGTTGCCAACCCACCATTCCTTCGCCTGCGCATCGCTCCAGGGCTCGATGTCGAGCGTCCTGAGAGCACGCGAGAGCTCCGCGGCGGTGGCCGGCCGCGCATCGGGATTCTTGGCGAGACACGAGAGCACCAGCCGCTCGAGATCAGGTGGGATCGCGATGCCCGATCGAGCCGACGGGGCAACCGGCTCGTGGTGCAGATGCTTTGCCACCATCTGAAAAGTATTCTCGGCATCGAACACGAGCTTGCCGGTCAGCAGATAGTACGCAACGCAGCCGAGCGCATAGATGTCCGAGCGTCCGTCGACAGTCTCACCCAGCGCCATCTCCGGAGCCATGTACGCGGGGGTTCCGGGCGTGCGTCCAACGGCGGTGCCAAGGGAAACCTCGCTGCTCGCCGCCACGGATTTGACGAGACCGAAATCCAGTACCTTCACGAAGTCGTCACGGATGCCGACATGTCCAACGTGAATGTTCGCCGGCTTGATGTCGCGGTGTACCAGACCTCGCGCGTGCGCTTCCTCGAGTGACTCACACGCCTGACAGAGAATGTGAATCACGCGCGCCGCAGGGAGCGGACCGTGTTTCTGGATCATCGTTTCGAGATCCATCCCTTGAAGCAGCTCCATCACGAAATAGAGCGTCTGATCCTCGGTGACTCCGAAATCGAAGAGCTCGACCGTATGCGGCGAGCGCAGATTTGCAGCCGCTTCAGCCTCGCGATGGAATCGCTTGATCGCGATCTGCGCATCGTCACCATTCTGCCCGCCCAGCATTTCCGGCCTGATGAGCTTGATAGCGGCGGGCCGGGCGAGCATGGTGTGAGTCGCTCTGTAGATCTCACCCATCCCGCCACGCTTGAGCAGATCGCCGAGCTGGTAGCTGCCCATTTCACGAGCTTTCGAGACCTGCTGGCCGAGGCGAGTGACGACGCGAGCAATCACGACTGCGACGCCAATAAGCAGGTAGTCGGGATAGTGCATAAGCAGGACGTTGAGCGTCGGACCGAAATCCCACACGCCGCGCGCCCGCGCGATCAACATGCCAAGCGGATTCATGGATGCGGCGATCAGCCCGGCGATGATCGTCTTGCGAGGGCTGCTCGGAATCACTGCGGCGAACATGATGATCACAACTCCGATCCAGCTGATAGTGGGACCTAACGGGGTGTGCTGGACCTGCGGCTCCTCGAACCAGTGAACGATCAGTCCAAGCGCCACCGCGGTCAGGACCATGTAACCGAGGCCGAGGTTGAGAATGAACTGTGGCTCTCGTTTGGTGTTCCGCACGTAGTAGAACAGCGCGAGCGATGCGATTACCGCAACCACGGCGATGTTGTCGCTCGAAAGGTACGGTGACAATCCAAGTGTGGACTCAGTGCCGAGGCGGATGTGCCACAGAAGCGACGCGACCGCCCATAGCACGGCTGCCAGAAGCGCCATTACCTCGAGGCGATGCGAGGCTTCCTTCAGCAGGTCGTCGGGAATCCCGCGCGCAGGCTTGGGAAGGCCAGCGGACGACGCCGGCGTGCTCTGAGCTTTGGGGGCGATCAGTTCAGGTTGTGCCATTAATCTCTGGAAGCGTCGTAAAGGAGGGAGATGCTACCGTATGCTGACCGGCACCTCGAACGTAACTCCGGACGTCGGAATTCGAAGGACTGCTTCCCTGGCCTTATCATCCCGCTCGAAGAAAACTGATCCGGCAACGTCCTGCCCCGGCATCAGAGCTATCTCGCGCAGCGCTCGAATCAGGATATCCTCCGGCTTTCTTGTGGACCGCCTCGCCATCAATGCACCGAGTCTTTTTGAATCGGCGGTTATCGTCCTGGCGACATTCTCCGGCGTGCGATAGGCCAATGCCACTTGCTTCGGGGATAGCCCGGTCAGAGTGAAGGTCTGCGGATAGACATCCAATCTGCGCTTCGATCTGTTGGAGATTGTGACATCGGCCCAGAGAAGATCTGCGTCGCGAGTGATTGTCGCGCTGACTGACACGCCGTCTCGCGTGAAACTCCGGATCGTTTGTCGATCCTTGATTGTCTCCCCGGATGAGGCGTTTCCCGGACTCCAGGTGGCGATTGGCACGGGCTGAGACCTGGCATTCGCGACAGATAGCCGAACGAGTCCCATCCCCGGCCGAATCGCAGTGATCGTGTCCCAGGTATACAATCTTCCGTCGAGCTGAAACGGCTCGGGTGTCACGATGCGATATCGCGCGCGCGGGAGCCATGTCGCCGCAGTTCCGCCGAGGTTTGTACGGAGCGTAACGCGACGGCCGTCGTCAGAGACGACGTAAACTGTCAGGTCGGGAATGGGTGCAGAGTTGCTTCCGAGCTCTCCCACGCGCGCAACAATCTGTGTGTACACCCGGCCAGAAGGGTCCAGCTCTCCAGCGTGCGCAATCTGTGCTGTGCCGGCAGACGGTGTGAGCGCACAGGCGGCAAGACAGACAACAAGAATCTTCATCGCATTAGAAGATGCCGGCTTCATTGGTGAATAGTCTACACCTTTCATTGCCGGATCGCCCGACCATACACGCAGCGAGAATACAAACGAGGGAATTGCGCAACTTTTTCGACATCAGTATCGGCTGTCTTGACCGGACGAGTCGCACTGACCAAGTTGACTTCCCCTTTCCTAAGCAGACCAGCCAATTTCCTCAGTGCTTCCAATCGATCGACTAAAAATCGCACTCGACGGCCTGTACAGCGTCGATCGAGAGCTCGGACGCGGGGGAATGGCTACCGTCTATCTGGCGCAGGATGCCAAGCACGACCGCACTGTCGCGCTGAAGGTTCTGCACCCTGAGCTAGCCAGCTCACTCGGTCCGGATCGCTTTCTCCGCGAAATCAAGCTGGCTGCGCGGCTCAATCATCCTCACATCCTCCCGCTGTACGACTCCGGAGAGGCCGACGGCTTTCTCTACTATGTGATGCCTTACGTGGAAGGCGAATCGCTGCGCGAGCGACTCGACCGGCAGAAGCAGCTCCCCGTCGACGAGGCGGTTCACCACGCGAACGCCATCGCCTCGGCGCTCGATTATGCCCACCGGCAGGGGATCATCCATCGCGACATAAAGCCCGAGAACGTGATGCTGTACGAAAGCGAGGCGATGGTCATGGATTTTGGCATCGCGAAAGCGCTGAGCGCGGCCGGCAGCGACACGCTCACGCAGACTGGAATGATGATCGGCACTCCCGCGTACGTGAGCCCGGAACAGGCGGCGGGCGCGCAGGATCTCGATGGCAGGAGCGACCAGTATTCGCTTGCATGCGTGCTATACGAGATGCTGAGCGGGGAGAGACCGTTCGTCGGTGCGTCGCCTCAGGCAGTCATGTCGAAACGGTTCACCGAATCGCCGAAGTCAGTTCGAACGATCCGCCCGAACATTCCCGAGAACGTCGAGCGCGCGCTCACCAAGGCGATGTCGACGGACACGGCGTCCAGGTACAAGAGCGTCGC
>JBDSVO010000002.1:0-5831 GCA_039927215.1 Gemmatimonadaceae bacterium | reverse complement strand
GAACGGGAATGAGAACACTCAGCGCATCATCGCTTATCACCGTGCGCCGCGCGATCTGGGAGATGTGTCGTGCCTCCGAAGCGGCGATGGTCAGACCTTCGCCGCGATTCACGTGGAGCATCACGTGGATGTCGGAGCTTCCGTCGCCGACGTACACCACGCGATCGCTGGGCACACCGAGGCGCAAACGCAGCTCATCGACTGCGGTGACCTTTCCGTAGCCCGCGGCGACCTGGAGGACACTCCCGACTTCGTCGGTTTCCGCGTTGAACTCGAAGCGGGATCCAATGATGTGCTCAGGCGGAACGATTCCTTCCAGCGCGGAGTTCACCACATCCCACGGCGCCGCGGATACGACGTAGAAATCGAATCGAAAACCGTCGATGCCGTCCTTCAGAAAATCAGCGAGCAGCGCGACGTTTCTCTTCAGACGAATTCGGCGTCCGACGTCCACGAGGTCCGACCGTCGCACCCGGCGAAATTCCGGGTCGTGCTGCAACAGGTACGTGAGCTCGGCGCCCTGCTGCACGAGGTTCATCCGCGAAAGCGCGGCGACCTTGTCCTGAAAGGCTGGAATGCCGAGCATCTCGCTCAGCGCCAGGCCTGAGTCATTGAAGCTCAGCGTCTGGTCGAAATCGGACACCAACAGGTAATGCTTTCTCATCCTCTCTCCAGATAAGTCCGGCGCGCGGAATCGCGCGGCACGGTCGCTAAAAACGAAATCGCCCCAGCAGGACGCGGGGGCGAGGCTTGACGTCTATCAGGAAACACTCAATCCCTCCGCCTTCGCGCTCGGCGCGATCCGCGATTGAAGCGGATTTTTGGCATTGCATTCGGAAGGCGCTGAATGATCATGCAATTGAACGTATCGGGACCTGTCGGTCGTGTCAACCAAATCGTGCAATTCGTGCACAATCGGCGACACGCCTCGATGGTTAGAGGGACGATCTAAGCGACCAACGTGGCAGATTCGAAGCAAAACTGCACAAATCACGTTACAGTCCTGTTACGTTGCCTCCGCTTGATGGCTAGCTGAGTTGTCTCTTGTGCACTCCCGTACGGTCGGCGGGTCTGGATGTTCTCTAACTAAGGGAGTGCCCGCCCGTCTGCCCCGAAAAGGTGGACGCGCTCTGCGGGGACGCGAACTGTGATCGTCTCACCAACATCCGGCAGCATCAGGTTCGACACCGAAGCCATCAGTCGATGCGGACCCACGTCGAAGTGAACATGACTTGTCCCACCGAGGCGCTCGACTAGTACTACGCGTCCCGAAAGCAGATTATCTGGAGACTCGGCTGACGACTCTGGTCCGGACGCGGTGCTCAAGTCCTCCGGGCGAATGCCCATCGTGAGCTGATCCGATCCACCGTGCTCGATCTTGTCGCGCCGCAGCCCGACGCGGACTTCTTCGGCGACAAAGAAGAACGCGCCATTCTCGTCTACGATTCGCCCGTCGATGAAGTTCATCGGAGGCGTCCCGATGAATCCCGCGACGAAGCGATTGACCGGAGAACGGTAGAGATCGATCGGCGTTCCAACTTGCTGCATCCGCCCGTCCGCAAGCACCACGATCCTGTCACCAAGAGTCATTGCCTCGACCTGATCGTGCGTGACATAGACTGTCGTTGTTTTCAGACGGCGCTGCAGACCGCCGATTTCTATGCGCATCTGCGCGCGAAGCCCGGCGTCGAGGTTTGACAACGGCTCGTCGAAGAGGAACACGAGGGGCTCGCGTACCATCGCTCTTCCCATTGCAACTCGCTGCTGTTGTCCTCCGGAGAGCTGCTTCGGCTTTCGATCGAGGAGCGGCTCGAGCCGCAGCATTCCGGCGGCCCACGTGACGCGGCGATCGATCTCGGTTGGCGCCACTTTCCTCAAGCGCAGGCCGAGCGAGAGGTTCTCGCGCACGGTCATGTGCGGATAGAGCCCATAGTCCTGGAACACCATGGCAACGTCCCGGTCCCTCGGCGGCAAGGCAGTCACATCGCGCTGGTCGATGCGAATCGTGCCCGTCGTTACTTCCTCGAGACCCGCAAGCATCCGCAGGATTGTTGTCTTGCCCGACCCTGACCCGCCGACGAGAACGAGCAGCTCGCCGTCTGCAACGTGAAGATCGAAATCTTCCACGACTGTTACGTCGCCGAACCGCTTCGTGATGTGCTCGAAGTAGACTGGGGGCATAGCTATCCTTTGACTCCAGAGCTCGCCATGCTCTCGATGAAGTTGCGTTGAAGGAATGCGTAGGCGACCACCACCGGCACCACCAGCACCATCGCCGATGCGAGTGACACGCCAACCGAGCCGGCGCCCCCGCCAAGCGCAAAGACGGTGAGCAGCTGCGGCAGCGTCATGAGCGCCTGTTCGCGGACTACAAGCAGCGGCCAGAGCACTTCATTCCATGACCCCATGAACGTGAAGATCGCGACGATTGACAGCACTGGTTTCGACAGCGGCCAGAAAATCGTGAACAGGATCCGCATCTCTCCCATCCCATCCATTCGCGCCGAGTCGATCAGAGATTGCGGGATCTGCAGAAAGAATTGCCTCAGCATAAGGATCGCCGTCGCGTTGAAGAGGTACGGAACGATGAGCGCGGCGTAAGTGTCGATCCATCCGAGCTGCACGATGAGGGTGTACATCGGAATAAGCGTGAGCTGGCCAGGCACGAGGAGCACGCCGATTGTGGCGGCGTTGAGCCACGGGCGACCCCGGAAGCGGAGGCGAGCCATCGCGTACGCGGTCATCGAGCCGAACACCAGCACCGAGAGCGTTATCGTGCCTGCGACTAATGTGCTGTTGATCAGTGCCCGCCCAAACGGGGCTCTCGCCCACATCGTCCGGTAGTTGTCAAACGTGGCATGATCAGGAAACAGCGACAGTGTGCCGATTTCGGTTGGCGGCTTGAAAGTCGCGGATACCATCCAGAGAAATGGATAGATGAACGTCAGCGCGGCGAGTGTAAGCCCCGCGTACAGGACGATGCGGCCGAGTATCTTCATGCCGCCTCCCCATTGCCGATTACGCGGCGTTGAATGAACACGACCGTCCCGATGATTAGCGCGAGCGCGACGCCGATTGTAGCGGCGTACCCCATCTTCTGATACGAGAACGCGTTGGTGTACAGGTACAGCACGATCGAGTAGGTGCGCCTCAGCGGCCCGCCTCCGGTCATGACGTAGGGCTCGATGAAGAGCTGGAATCCGTTGATCGTCGAAAGCGTGACGACGAGGATTGTCTGTGGGAGAAGCATCGGCAGAGTGAGGTGCCGGAATTTCTGCCACGACGTAGCGCCCTCGATCTCGATCGCTTCCTGGCACGAGCGGGGAATGTATTGAAGGCCCGCGAGGTAGATGATCACGTAAAAGCCGACGTTCTTCCAGGTAACCATTGCTGCAATCGCCGGCATCGCGGTTCTCGGATCGGTCAGCCACGGGACAGGCGCAACGCCGATGCGCGCCAGCAGCTTGTTGATCAAGCCCACGTCGGTCGCGTAGAGATTACTCCACAGAATCGCGACGACAGCACCGGAAATCACAACCGGGAGAAAGAATGCGGCGCGCCAGAAGGCGCGGAGCCGGAGCGGACGGTTCAGAGCGACGGCGAGCGCCAATGCCGTCGCGATCTGAAGCGGGACGTGAATTGCGAGAAACACGAACGTGTTTCCTACCGCACGCCAGAAGCGAGCATCGACTGCCAGCAATTGTATGTTGTCGAGCCCCGCAAATGACGGCGGAGTTACGAGATCCCACTGGAGAAAAACGAGGACGAGCGCGAAGACAATGGGATAAGCTGCAAACGCGAGGAGAAATAGCGCATACGGCGCCGCCAGCAGCGAACCCGACCGTTGCTCAGCGCGCATTCACTATTTTCCTCGCCTCAGTCGCGGCACGCGCCAGCGCCTGCCGCACCGGAGATTTTCCGTAAATCGCGCCTTCTTCGTACGCTTCGGAGATGAGATCGAAGATCTCGACGATGTCAGGATCGAGATCGACATCGCGTGTGCGCTCCACATGCGTGGCGTACGTCGCAAGCTTGGGCCACCGTTTCAATGCAGCTGAGAATCGCGGATCCCCCGAGAGACTGCGTCGATAAGGAAGCTGGCTCGCTAATTCGATCAGCATCTGGTCGGCTGCAGGTGAAGTGAGGTACGCGACGAAGCGAGCCGCCTCCTCCGGGTGCCTGGTGGTTGAGAAGATGGCGATGCTACGGAGATCAGCGAATGCGTAACTATCACGGGGGTTGGTTCCGTCGGCTCCGGGTACCGGAGTGACGTCATAGGTCAGACCGGGAATCTTGATCTCCTCGAGCTCTTTCAGAAACCACGGCCCGATGATCTTCATTGCAACCGTGCCATCTGCGAATGGATCTCGTCCCAACGCAAAATTTGAACGTGGGAGGACACCTTCATCGAAGCCGCGACGCAACAGCTCCAGTGACGCAACGGCGGCTTGGTTCTCAAAAACGATTTTTCCGCCAGTAACCAGTGTTTTGCCTCCGGAGCTCGCGAGGTAAAGCGGATAAAAATCGTAGAACCGCTCGAACCACGTCGTCTTGAGCGTCGCCCAGAAAGCCCACCGGTCCAACCTCCCGTCGCCGTTGGTGTCGCGCGTGAGGCGTCGCATCACGTTGAGCATCTCCGAGTGCGTGTGAGGAGGCCCCACGCCGGCAGCTCGAAAAAGATCGACGTTGTACATCAGCATTTCGGGGTTTGTCTTCCACGGGAATGCGTATATCCCGCCGTCCGGAAGGCGAAGCGAGCTCAGCATCGCCGGGCTTGTGCGTTCGTTCAGTCGCGCACTCGTGGCCACGCGATTGTCGAGACGGACAACTCCTCCCGCTCGCACGAGCCGGGAAAGCAGAGCAGAAGAAACGTTCGAGCTGACGTCCGGTGTCGCTCTCGCTACGATTGCCGCCAGGAGAACTTCCTCTGTGGAGCGGCCCGCAGGAAGCGGCTGCACACGGATCTGCACACCGGGGTTCTCCTTGTTCCACTGAGAGGACAGCGCGATTGCGAGCCGCGTTTCGGAAGGATTTGCAGCAGGCCAGTACGTGAGTGTGATGGGTTGCGATCGCGTGCCCCCATTCGAGGCGGCAACAGAACGATCGATCTCGACGCCTGACTTTCCTCTCCTCAGAACGACTCGCCCGCCGTCCGGCCCGACGAATTCACGACGATCCGGAATTGCTCCGAGAGCTGTCGTCAGCGGGCCAACGGGTCGAAAGCGCACATACGCGGCAGCCTCGGGCCGGCTTGTCACCGCCTGAACGGCGAGCAGCGCTTCGATAGTCGACTCCGCACCGGAGTTCTTATTGAGCTTCAGGGGTGTGGGGCCGTCAATTCCGTCGAATGTGCGTCCGGTTTTCGCGTCGTACATTGCGACGCTCGCTGGATTAGCGCCGAGGAACCACCCGGCAACCAGGCCGCCGAAAACTGCGTACCGATCGTCGCCTGTCGCGTCCGCGAGTGCCAGGTATCCCTCGACCACAGAGCCGACGCCGTACGCGATCTGCGGAAACCATTTCGCCGTTCCATCGGCTGCAATCTCCGAGGGCACTTGCCCGGCGAGTAGAAATCGTCCCCACGCCGCGTCTGCTTCTTTTCTCGCTGCAACGGCGAAATCGGGACGGTTCAGAACCATTGCGGCGATTGCAAGCGCTTCCGTCGATCGCGCGCCCCATGCGTGCCAATTCTGACCCGGGCGCTCGACTCGCACGCCCCACGGCGGGGTCTGCATGTTGCCGGCCGTCAGCGGGACGAGCAGGGAAGCAGTCCTCGCGGCCAGCGATGCGAGCCCCGCTGAAGGTTCGGCACGCTGCAGTGCCAATAGACC
>JBDSVO010000001.1:0-14662 GCA_039927215.1 Gemmatimonadaceae bacterium | reverse complement strand
ATCTCGGGAGCACCTTTCAGCCAGGCTTCACCCATATCCACGAGGCGGGAAAACGTCATGTAGAATCCCGAAGTACCGTACGAGCTGCCGCCGCTGTCGCCACAGAATCCGCAGTCGATCACTCTCGCAATTTCGCGGTTGCCGGTTCGCGCGCTCGATGCGCACGCGCCGGGATTCTCCGCACACGACACCATGGTGCCAATCGCCCTGCCGCCGCGAGTGTTGACATTCTGCGACTTCCTCGTGTCGAGAGGTTCGTCGAACCGGGTCTCGACCGGAACAATGGATAGAGTCGGCACCGACGGCGCAGTCGCTTCCGTCACATTCACGGATCTTCCCTTCACATCGAATGCGGCGATCTCCTCTCCTTCTTCCAGCTGCGACGCGACAAGAATGTTCGCATCGCCCGTCCAGCTTTCGCGCTGTGCCGCAACCGGCATGTAGAATTCAAGGGGTCTCACCGCCTGCAGCGCCGAAGCGAGCTCGCTCGCGCTCTTACCTGACGCCGAAGAGAGACGAGAGAGGCGACCGGGATTCAGATACTTCCTGAGCTCCAGCTTGTGCTCCCTGAACGGAGCGTTGCGCATTTCCTTGAGAGCTTCCGCGCGGAACGCATCGGTCGCGAGAGCGAGAGCAACTGCTCGGGTGATCGTCGTGAGAGCGGTGCGCTCGCTGGTCGCCGATTGCGCGGGCGCAACAGAAGCCTGCTTGCGTACAGCAGGCTTGGTGAGATCGAGCACATTGTCGGCGCAACCGTAACTGCCGACGAGCAGAACAATGACTGCGATGGTCCACAGCCCGGCGTGTCTCTTCATGAGAAACCTCCGAAGAAATAAGGGATGACATTTCCGGAGGCCAAATGCATGACGACTTATGGACTGCCGGAACTCTGGGGCAGTCTACGCCGAGTGTGCAATTTCAAGAGAACCGTTTTCTGGCGCTCGCAGTCGTTTCGCCGCGAGCGAAGCGTGAGCTCAGTCCATCAACTCGCCGCCGCTAATCTCCCGCACCTCGGCGATTTGCGCCGGGCGTCCGGTCACTCTTGCCTTGATGATCTCCCACAGTATCATCGGCATCGGCTTGTCGTTCTTCATGTAGGTCACGGAGTCGGCGTCGACGAAGATGAGGGCCAGGCGAGGATCGTCCGGGCCGCCGTCACGCTTTCCGCCTTCGTCGCCAAACCAGATTTTCCAATCCGGCTTGTGGAGACTCCTGATCTTGTGGCGGTCGCGTGAGACGTGGGCTACACCACTCACCGAGACCCATTCGCGCGTGCGGGAATTGTAGTACGAGCAGTTGACGTTCGGATCGAGCTTGATCTCGTCGAGCTTGTGCGTGTCGGTGTTGGTGACGAACCAGAGGTCGGCGCCGGAGATGCGCTTCTGAGTCGCCATCGGCCGGGAGACGAGATGGCCGTCGGCGCGACGCGTTGTGAACATGGCGGTCTCGATCCCTTCGATGAGGGCATCGAGCTCCTCGAGCTTTTTTTCAGTGGTAGGCATGCCAGCGAGTATTTGCAGAAGGCATGCCCACTGCGCCCGCCCGCGCCGTTACTCCGCGCGCAACGCAGTCCCGCTGGTCTTCGAGGCGACCCAGTTGAGCACCATCAGGCACGGGACAAAGAACGGGAATATTCCGTACAGCGTGTCGGTGACCGAATGCGAATGACGGTCTATGGCGACGAAGACCTGCGTGCAGAAGATCGCGGCCATGAGTACGAGCACGAACCCCTGCACGGACGTTGGACGATAGATCCATCCCCACGCCTTGAACCACGAGTGCATACGACCCCCACAGGCTGAATTTGTAATGAAGTACTTTGTTGTATAAAGTAGGTACGATATCCGCAGGCGCAAGCGTCTTTGCCTGTCTCTCAAGCCAGCTTGCGCACCGCCGCTTCTACCTCCTGCACGTGACCCGCGATCTGCACCTTGGGGAAGATGCGCGCGACACGGCCGTCCCGACCCACAATTACTGTCGTGCGCTCGACACCCATGTACTTCACTCCGTACAGGGACTTCTCCTTCCAGATTCCGAATGCATCCGCAAGCCCATGCCCTTCATCGACGAGCAACAGGTACGGGAGCTCGTTCTTTTTCTTGAACTTCCGGTGGGATTCCGCGCTATCCGGGCTCACTCCCATCACCACCGCATCGATCTCCCCGAACCGGGGAAAGGCGTCGCGAAAATCGCACGCTTCCTTTGTTCAGCCAGAGGTGTTGTCCTTCGGGTAGAAAAAGAGAACGACGTTCTTCCCCTCGAGCGACCGCAGGCTGACCCTGCTGCCATCGTCCGCCGCGAGCGTGAAATCGGGAACGGCGTCCCCTTCCCTGATCACGCCGGTGCTACCCGCCGAAGGAGTCGTGGTCACAATGCCTCTCCACCCATCAGATTCGCCATTATCGCCTTCTGAATGTGAAGCCGGTTCTCGGCCTCGTTCCACACCCTGCTCTGTGGTCCGTCAATCACTTCGGAAGCAACTTCCTCTCCCCGATGAGCAGGAAGGCAGTGAAGAAAGATTGCGCCGGGGTTCGCGCGCGACATGAGCTTCTCATCAACGATGTACCCGTCAAACGCCTTCTGCCTGATTGCCTGCTCGTCTTCCTGCCCCATCGACGCCCACACGTCGGTGTTTACGACGTCGGCACCCTCGGCTGCTTCGGCAGTGTCGCGCACCACTTTGACATTCGCGACCGACTGCGCCCGCTCGAGGATCGCCGGATTCGGGTCGTATCCTTCGGGGCACGCGAGCGTGAGCTCGAAGCCGAGGCGGTAGGCAGCGTTGATCCAGGAGTTCGCCATGTTGTTGCCGTCCCCTATCCACGCCACTCGCTTTCCTTCGATCGAGCCGAGCTCCTGGATTACGGTGAGAACATCGGCGAGCACCTGGCAGGGATGGAGCAAATCCGTGAGCCCGTTTATCACCGGGACCGTCGCGAACTTCGCGAGCTCTTCAACGTCCGCCTGCGAAAAAGTGCGGATCATGATTCCGTCGACGTAGCGCGAAAGCACGCGCGCCGTGTCGGAAACTGGCTCACCGCGGCCGAGCTGCACGTCCCTCGCCGAGAGAAAGAGCGCATGCCCCCCGAGCTGCCATGTACCGACCTCGAAGGAGACGCGAGTCCGGGTGGATGACTTCATGAAGATCATCGCCAGCGACTTGCCCGCCAGCGGCTTATCCGCATACGATCCGTCGCGCATCCGCTCCGCCAACGCGAACAGCTTCATCAGCTCGGCGCGCGAGTAATCGGGGATTGAGAGGAAGTCTCGCGCTCGATCGGCCGCCATGAGACTAGAGAATATACCGCCGGAGGTCTTCGTCCTCGACAATCGCCTTGAGACGCTCGGTGACGAGAGCCGCATTCACCGCGATCTCACCATCTCCACGATCCGGCAGCTCATACAGAACTTCCTCGAGAAGCGTCGTCATCACTGTGTGAAGCCGCCGAGCGCCGATGTTCTCCATGCGATCGTTGACCTGCGCAGCGATGCGCGCGATCTCGGCGATTCCGTCAACGGAAAACGTCAGCTTAGCGCCGTCGGCTTCAACAAGCGCTGCGTACTGCTTGGTGAGCGCATTCTCCGGCTCCGTCATGATGCGGACGAAGTCAGCCTCGGTGAGCGGCTTGAGCTCAACTCGTATTGGGAACCGGCCCTGAAGCTCCGGAATCAAATCGCTCGGCTTCGCTACATGAAAAGCGCCCGCCGCGATGAAGAGAACGTGATCTGTCTTCACCATTCCGTACTTCGTCTGCACGTTGGACCCTTCGACGATGGGAAGCAGATCGCGCTGCACTCCCTCACGCGAGATGTCGGGGCCGCCCATCGACGGTCCACGCTGCCCGGCAATCTTGTCGATCTCGTCGAGAAAGATGATTCCCATGCTCTCGACTCGCTCGAGCGCGTCGGCGGTGACGTCTTCAGTGTCGATGAGCTTGTCGAGCTCCTGCTGCAGCAGAATCCGTCGCGCCTCCGAGACTTTCACCGTACGCTTTTTCGTACGCTTCGGAAGCATGTCCTGCAGCATGTCCGAGAAATTCTCCATTCCTTCGGGCGCGCCCTGCGGAATCATCATGTCGAACATCGGCGCACTTTGGGAAACCTCGATTTCCACCTCGCGCGCCTCGAGCTGACCATCGAGCAATAGCTGCCTGAGCTTTTCCCGGGTCCGCTTGTAGCGTTCCTTCTCGACGTCAGTTTCCTGCGACACGTTTCCACTCGACGAGACGAGAAAGATCGGCGCGTCGGCTCCGCCTCCCTGACCGCCGGATTGATCCGGCGACGGCGCTGACTTCCCTTCCGCTGGCACGGGAAGCAAGAGATCGAGGAGACGGTCGTCGACACGATCGTGCGCGAGATCCTCAACCTCCGTCTCGCGCTCCGTGCGCACCATGTTGATCGCGCTCTCCACCAGATCGCGCACCATTGACTCTACATCGCGACCGACGTAGCCGACCTCGGTGAACTTCGACGCCTCAACCTTTATGAACGGCGCGCCCGCGAGCTTAGCCAGACGGCGCGCTATTTCTGTCTTTCCGACGCCCGTCGGCCCCACGAGGATGATGTTGTTTGGAGAGATCTCCTCGCGAATCGATTCGGGCGCGCGCTGGCGCCGCCACCGGTTGCGCATCGCGATCGCGACAGACTTCTTCGCGTCAGCCTGCCCGACGATGTAGCGGTCCAGCTCGGCGACGATGTGCCGAGGCGTCAGCTCGGCGAGCCGAGCCAACGCCTGAAGGGTTCTGGGAGATGTCACCTTTTGTTCGTTGCCGGAGTCAAGCCTGCATGAAGCGGACTGATCACGGTGTAGGCTCGAGCACAGTGATGTTGAGATTGGTGTACACGCAGATCTCGCCTGCAATTCGCAATGACTGCTCGACGATCTCGCGGGCCGAGAGCTCCGTGTTGTTGACGAGGGCGCGAGCGGCAGCAAGCGCGTACGATCCCCCTGAGCCGATCGCGAGAATACCGTCGTCGGGCTCGATGAGGTCGCCGGTACCGGAGATGATGAAGCCATGCTCGGCGTCGGTTACGGCAAGGAGCGCTTCGAGCCTTCGCAGAACGCGGTCGCTCCGCCAGTCCTTTGCGAGCTCAACCGCTGCTCGAGGCAGGTTTCCTGGATGCCTTTCCAGCTTCTCCTCGAATTTCTCGAACAGCGTGAAGGCGTCGGCCGCCGCGCCCGCAAATCCGGCGAGCAATTTTCCGCCTCTGAGGGCTCGCACCTTTTGCGCGTTGGACT
Organism: Gemmatimonadaceae bacterium; assembly: GCA_039927215.1. Taxonomy (GTDB): domain Bacteria; phylum Gemmatimonadota; class Gemmatimonadetes; order Gemmatimonadales; family Gemmatimonadaceae; genus UBA4720. The sequence goes on along the minus strand of JBDSVO010000001.1, from coordinate 9,423 downwards.
TCATAACCGTGTTGCCGACAGTCACTTGGCCGTCCCCGCCGAGCGCAACCTTACCATTGCGCCTCACCGCCAGAATCGTGGTGGAGCGAATCCTGCAATTCTCCCTGTGCATGGGTCAAAATTAACAGGGATGACACCGTGAAGCTGGAGCAGTTTCCGATCATCATGGGAGTTATCGTCTTACTCGTCGCGCTGGCGATCGCGTACGACTCGATGAGTCCTGAGGAAAGCCGCCCGTTCCGCGAGCGCCGCCGCCGTCAGCGTGCCGATCTCAATCGCACGGGCGAGCTGTTTGTCGCGCTGGGCACGGCGTGTGTCGCTGCCGCGCTCATCGGTCGCGACAATTGGCGGTGGGGCAACATCGCCGTATTCACTGGAGTCGCGCTGCTGATTGTGGGAGCAGTGTTCAACCGCCAGTTCCTGCGGGAGCTTCTCCTGTTTCGCGGAGCGAGCAGGCGAGCCGTAGTGGACGAGCCTTCGCCGGGAGCCTCAAGCCCGGGCGACAAGGGCGTGCCGCCGAGGCCGAAAGATGATTCGCGGAGCAATTCGGTGGCGCATGTCGCGACACCCGCTGCGAGAATGCGAATCCGCTAGCGCGGACCCGATCCGGCGTCGTTTTCCTGCGTAGTTACGCGGGCCAGGATAACTACGTCGGCTATCGCGCCGCTCAACTGCTCTGTCGCCATCGACTGGAGCCCGTATTTCATCTTCACCCGGGCGATGTCACTGACAAGAGACTTAAAAATCTCTGCACTCATGTGACTGCATACCGGACTTAGCCGCTTGGCGATATCTCGCTCGAGCGCATCGAGCGCGGGGTTCGGAGTGTCCATCCATTTGACCTCGGTGGAATGCTACTGCAGAAGCCCGTATCTGTTTTGCACACCGCAGATACACTCCGTTGGGCCATCTGTTTCACACCCCGCCGTACCATTCGTAGCCCTCGTCGCTCCAGTAGCCGCCGTTTCTGCCAGGCATGAAGACAATGCGGGTGAGATACTTTGTGTTCTTGTAGCCGAGCTTGGTTGGCGAGTACACGCGGGCGGGGGCGCCGTGCGCGGGGCCGAGCATGTGCCCGTCCAATCCGTATGCGACGACCGTCTGCGGATGCATTGCACTCTCCAGATCCCAGCTTTCGTGATACCCGCTGTCGAATGATTGAAAGTCGACGTACTTCGCCGCGGGCTGAAGACCGGCGAGACGAGCGAGGTCGCGCATCCGGCAACCAGTCCATTCCTCGACGGCTGTCCAGCCCTCCACGCAGTAGTGGTTCACGCGCTGGGTGGTGCGAGGCAGCTTCTGAAGATCGTCGAGCGTCAGTTTCAGGGGCCGATTGACGAGGCCCGATATCTCGAGCATCCAGCGCCCTCGCTCTGCCTCGTTCCAGATTGGAACCGTCTTCGATACGAAGTAGCTGGGCAGTGCCTTGCCGGTGAGACGAGTGCCGGCGATGGGTGCATCCATGGACGTATGACGGAAGAGCGCGCGCTCAAGCGACTCATTTTTTCGCTCGGCGTAGCGCAGAATCCTTTCGGCGCCTTTGGGCCCGCGTGAGTCACAGGCTGCGAGCAAGGCAGACCATGCCGAGGCACCCGCGAGCTCCATGAACTTCCGGCGATCGATTGTCACGGCTCCGCCGACTCCGGTGCTTTTCGGCGAGCGAAAAGATTATAGAAGGGCCGCGCGTTCCTCGCTTCCGGAGATTTCTCCGGATTGTACCCTCCGGTTGTGATGGCTCTCACTGCATACGGGTCGACGGCGAACACCATGAAGATGTGGATCGCGCTCAGAGCGACGAGCGCCGCCATCGCAAGAAAATGCCAGTACCGCGCCCAGACATATCCGCCCATCAAGTTGGTCAGCCAGGCAAGCTGGACGGGCTTCCAGATCGCAATCCCACTGATGACTGCCACTGCCCCAATGATCGGCAGGACGAAATACATCCCGCGCTGGAGAGCGTTGTATTTGCCCTGCACAGGATGCCGCTTCTTGATGAAGAGATAGTACTTCATCATTTCCAGCGCATCGCGGAAGAATGATCTCCTCGGCACGACGTCGCGCCACTCTCCATGCAGGTAGATGAAACCGAGGTAAATAAGACCGTTCACTACCAGGACCCACATCATCGCAAAGTGCCAGTTTCGGGCGCCCGCGAGCCAGCCGCCGAATGTCAGTGCGTTGGGTATTGCCTGGTGCTCCCACGGATAACAGCAGAACGTCTCGCCCCTGCGGGCGAAGGCCGGGTACGCGTTGAAGATTCTAAGCCCGCTTCCAATCATGATAGTGAGCGCGACGACGTTCACCCAATGGGTTATGCGGACGACAGGATGAAATCGAGCTTTCGCCATGCTCCACCGGGGAAGAGACGGTCGCGCGTTGCGTCCGGAGGCCTATCCGGCGCTCAAGTTATACGACGGCAATTATGCATACGGTTCTACGGAGACGCGAGGTCTTACGCCCGCGGGTGGGATTTCCGGTAGACTTCCTTGAGTCGCTCGACGCTCGTGTGGGTGTAGATCTGCGTAGTCGAGATGGAGGCGTGGCCAAGAAGCTCCTGCACTGCGCGAAGGTCCGCGCCGGCATCGAGGAGATGGGTGGCGAAGCTGTGCCTCAGTGAGTGCGTTGAAAGTCCCGAATCCTCGTCGATGCTGTCGAGAAAGCCTGTCATCGCGCTCTGAATTGCGCTCACGGACATGCGATTTCCCCGACTGCTTAGGAAAAACGCCGTTCTGTCCGCCTTTGGAAGCCCGTTGCGCACGAGATTGTCGCGCTTCAGCTCGTAGTTCCTCAGGGCCAGTTGCGCGTGATCGCCCACGGGGATGATCCGTTCCTTCCGACCCTTTCCGCGCACCTTCACCTGCTGGGAAAGAAGGTCGATGTCCGCTCGATTTATTCCGCGTAGCTCGGACAGTCGCATTCCCGTCGAATAAAAAAGCTCGAGAATCGCATTGTTACGCACGTCCGTGAACCGTCCTTCCTGCGCCTTCAGCTCAGAGCTTTGGAACAAGAGCTCCATCTGCGTCCGGTCGAGGTAGCCGGGAAGATGGCGGTCGAGCTTCGGACTGTTCACGCCTCGCGCGGGATTCGACTCCACCTCTTCATTCCGGTGCATGAATGCATAGAAGCTTCGAACAGCAGAGAGAGCGCGCGCGATGGTTCGCTTCGAGAGCTTTCTCCGGGTCAGGTGCGATAGAAATCCGCGAATAGCGAGGCGATCAATTCCCTCCCAGCTCCATTCGCCTCCGCCATAGTAGCCGCCGAGGTACGAGATGAATTCCGCGAGATCGCGGCTGTAAGCCTTGAGCGTGTGCGGCGAGACGTTCCTCTCCTTCTCGAGGTGAAGGAGAAAGTCGTCCACGTCGGGTGCCTTTGGGCTTTCGCGCGTCGCAGCCGGCTCAGGCAATGCGGACATCGCTCTCTATTGATTCCGTCCACTCGCTGATCGACGCGAGCGCCCTCTCGGCGATCATCTCGCGCTTTCGCTTCTTGTCGCGGATATGCTCCGGCAGATCGTCCACGAGTCCGAAGTTCGCGTTCATCGGCTGAAAATGCGCGGGATCGGCCTCGCGCATGTACCGGTACAGAGCACCGAGCATCGTGACCGGCGGTGGAATTACGGGATCGTCGCCGCCGACAATGCGCGCGAGGTTGATTCCGGCGAGAAGTCCGGTGGCGGAGCTTTCCGTGTACCCCTCCACGCCGGTGATCTGGCCCGCAAAAAGAATTGTCGGGTCGTCACGCAATGAGAGATGCGACGAGAGCGCGGCCGGTGAATTCAGATACGAGTTACGGTGAATCGACCCGTATCTCAGGAACTCAGCATTTGCGAGACCCGGAATCATCCTGAACACGCGCTGCTGTTCCGGGATTCTCAGTCGCGTCTGGAAACCGACGAGATTCCACATGCGGCCGTGCCGGTCTTCGCGCCGCAACTGCACCACGGCGTGGGGTCTGCCGCCGCTTCGCGGATCCTGAAGACCAACGGGCTTCATTGGACCGAAGCGCAGCGTCTCCGCGCCACGGCCGGCTGAGACCTCAACCGGCATGCACCCCTCGAAGTATGGAGCCTCGTCGAACTCGTGTCCGTGGAACTGGTCCGCTGTGGTCAGTGCCGAGATGAACGCGTCGTACTCGTCCTTCGACATCGGGCAATTCAGGTACGCGCCTTCATCGCCTTCCCCTTCCATGGTCTCGCGCCCGTACCGCGAGGCGGAGAAGGCAATCGTCTCGTCGATCGATTCGCGTGAGACTATCGGCGCGATGGCGTCATAGAAAGCGAGCGCGGTTGTTCCAAGCCTCTCTCGAATTGCTGAAGCCAGAGCGTCGGAGGTAAGAGGACCTGTCGCGATAATCGAGTGCGGCTCGAGCGTGGTCACTTCCTCGCGCGTTACTTCGATGTTCGGATGCGCGGCGATTTTCGCTGTGACTGCTGCTGCGAATGCGTCGCGATCGACAGCCAGCGCGCTCCCCGCTGGGACTCGCGCCGAGTCGGCGCACTCGAGGATCATCGAGCCTAGCACGCGCATTTCCGCTTTCAGCAGACCGTGCGCGTTCGACGTCTCCGTGCTCTTGAAGGTGTTGGAGCAGACCAGCTCGGCGAGTCTATCGGTTGTATGCGCGGGAGTTTTGCGGAGCGGACGCATCTCGTGCAGGGCGACGCTGTGGCCTCGCTCGGCCAGCTGCCATGCTGCTTCTGAGCCCGCTAACCCGCCGCCAACTACGTGAATCAATGCGCTGCCCGTTCCGTTCGATCGGTTATACAGCTACCGCCTCCGCTGGACGCTCCGGCGCATCGAACTCATTCGCGCACTTTATGCACCGGCGGTACTCGCCGCGCGTCTTGTTCGATTTCATCTCCGCGCCAACGTAGCCGCACTCGGGACAAACTTCCGCCACCGGCTTGTCCCAGATCACGAAATCACACGCCGGATAATTCGCGCATCCGTAGAATGCCTTCCCGCGCTTCTTGGAGCGACGGATCGAGATCTCGCCGCCGTCCTTTGGACATTTCACACCGGTTGGCATCGAGCGCGTTCCACGGCACTTCGGAAACTTTGAGCAGCCGAGGAACTCGCCGGAGCGCCCGTGGCGAATTACCATCGGCGCGCCGCACTCGTGGCAGATCTGATCAGTCAGCTCGGCAGGCTTCCGTTCTCCCCGCAGCGGGCGCGTGTACTTGCACGCCTTTGGATGGTTCTCGCAGGCGATGAACGGGCCGAAGAACCCGCCGCGCGGAACGAGCTTGCCGCCGCAGTCGGGACAACGCTCCGTTTCCAGCGCCGACAGGTCATGAGCTTCCGCGATGAGCGCCTCGAAATCGGCGTCACGCACCGACGCCGAGAACGGGCCGTAGAATTCGCCGAGCATTCCGCGCCAGTTCACTTCGCCTTCCTCGATGCGGTCGAGGTCGCTCTCCATGCTAGAAGTGAATTTCACGTTAAAGATGTCGGGGAAGCTCTTCACCATGACGCGCTCGACTTTGTCGCCAAGCTCCGTGGGGAAGAAGCGCCGCTGCTCGAGCTGCGCGTATCGTCTGTCGACCAGAGTCGAGATGATCGACGCGTACGTCGACGGGCGTCCGATGCCGAGCCGTTCCAGCTCTTTCACCAGGCTTGCCTCCGAGTACCTCGGCGGCGGCTCCGTGAAATGCTGTGACGGAGTGATGCGCTTTACGGGAACGCTCTCGCCTACTTCGACGGAAGGCAGCGCTTGCTCGTCCTCGAGCGGACGGCCATGACCATCGCCTTCCTCGCGTGCTTCGCGGTAGAGCGCCAGATAACCCTGGAACTTCATCACGCTGCCCGTCGACCGGAACAAATACGGAAGCGGTTTCACCGTGTCATTCTTCGCGACCGACAGATCGAAGTCGACAGTCGTCGTATCGAACACGGCGGGCGACATCTGCGACGCTATGAACCGCTGCCAGATCAGCTGATACAGCTTGAACTGGTCCGCAGAGAGATAACGCTGGATGTGCTCGGGACGACGAGTTGGATCGGTGGGCCGTATCGCTTCGTGAGCTTCCTGCGCGTTCTTCGACTTGCCGTCGCCGTACAGCTGAATGGTCTTCGCGACGAACTCGTTGCCGAATAACATCTGCACGTACTTGCGAGCTTCCGTCGCCGATGTCTCGGAGACGCGCGTCGAATCCGTTCGCATATAGGTGATCAGACCGACTGCGCCTTCGGGGCCCAGCTCCACACCTTCGTAAAGATCCTGCGCGAGGCGCATCGTTCGCTTCGAGCCGTAGCTGAGCTTCTTCGCGGCTTCCTGTTGTAGCGTGCTCGTCGTGAACGGAGGCGCTGCGTTCTTGCGGCGCTCGCGACGCTTTACTTCAGTGGCATCGAAGTGTTTGCGTGACTCGAGGCCCGCAAGAATCCTCTGTGCGGCTTCCTCGTTCGGAATCACCGGCTTCTTCAAGTCGATGTGGTGCAGCTTTGCGATGAACTCCTGACCGGCCTTCTCCAGGAGAGCCTCGACCGTCCAGTACTCGACTTTCCTGAATGCGTTGATCTCGCGCTCGCGTTCTACCAGGAGGCGAAGCGCGACAGTCTGCACTCGTCCGGCAGATATTCCCTTCTTTACAGTCTTCCAGAGAACCGGGCTCGCCTTGTATCCCACGAGTCGGTCGAGAACTCGGCGCGCCTGCTGCGCGTCAACCTTGCGATCGTCTATCTCGCCGGCGTTTTCGATTGCCTTCTGCACTGCCTCGCGAGTGATCTCGTGAAATAGAACTCGGCGAATTGGAGCGCCGTTCTTGCGGCGAATCTGTCCGGCGACGTGCCATGCGATCGCCTCGCCTTCGCGATCGGGGTCGGTGGCGAGCAGGACTTCCTTCGAGTCTCTCGCGGCAGTTTTCAGATCGGCGAGAGTCTTTTCCTTGCCGGGAATGGTGACGTACTCGGGCTCGAACCCGTTCTCGATGTCGATGCCGATTTTTTTCTCGGGAAGGTCGCGGAGGTGGCCGATGGTTGCGCGGACGCGGTAGCCGCGGCCGAGGTACTTGCCGATGGTTTTCGCCTTTGCCGGCGATTCTACAACTACAAGTGTAGTTGTACCCGGCTCGTACGGTGCGTCGTCATCGATGACGATCTTCGACTTCCGCGATTTCGCGGTTGACGCGGTCGCGCCGGCCTTTTTCGCCGTCTTTCGTGTCGCTTTCTTTTTAACGATTGCCATGACTTGCTAGTGCACCGTCTGGTTGTCGCCGGGTGCCCCTGAGTCCTCGAGGCCTGAGCCCTCGAGCATACCGCGGAGGTCTTCGAGAGCGATTCTGCCATCGATCTGCATCAGGGCGCGCTCGATGATGTGCTCGAGCTCCACGGGGTTTATTGCCCCGGATCCGCTCAGCGAAAGGAGATGGCCCCAGGCTTCGGGGGCAAAACGTCCCCGCTCATGGGGTCCCATTACCCTGAATGTCATGGGTACCGCCGAATATTCGTCCATTTTCCCAGCCTATAGTAGCAATATGTGGTCAGCAAGCGCGTTTAATCCTCCCCGCCCAGCGATAGAGCGTAACTCCGCACCCGCTCGATAACTTCTGATTTTTCAATAACTTCCGTGTCGAGCACGAGATCCGCAACTTCGTACATCGGCCGCCGGGCCTCGTAAAGGGCCTTGATGGTGCCCAAAGGGTCTGAAACCTCGAGGAGCGGCCTTCGCGCCCTGCCCCCGGCCATTCTGGCCAAGACCGTCTCGGGGGTCGCTCTAAGGTATATCATACGCCCGGTATTATGCAAAAATGCCACGGAATCGGGGTTCGTGACCCACCCTCCCCCCGTGGCCATAACCGTTCCCTTGCTGCCGGCGAGCTCCTGGGTCAAAGCTGCCTCGAGCGACCTGAAATAGGCCTCGCCCTTCCGGCTGAAGATCTCCCCAACTGACGCGTGCTCCCGGTGCTCGATCTCGGTGTCGAAGTCTATGAAAGGACGATTGAGAAGCCGGGCAGCCGCCTTGCCCACCGAAGTTTTGCCAGCTCCGGGGAGTCCGACAAGAATGAGGTTCAATTAAATCCGCTTTCTCGCGATGTACTCGACATAACCGTCGAAGTTCCTGCGCATCTCACCTAACGAATCGCCGCCGAACTTCTCGAGCATCGCCTGAGCGACGACGAACGCGAGCATTGCTTCAGCAATCACGCCCATCGCAGGCACAGCAGTTACGTCGCTGCGCTCCGCGACTGCCGATGCGGCTTCGCCCGTTGTCATCTCGACTGTCGCCAAAGGCTTCATCAACGTGCTGATCGGCTTCATCCCTACTCTCACGATGAGCGGCTCACCCGTCGTTATTCCTCCCTCCATCCCGCCCGCGCGATTCGTACGCCGGCGCAAGTTCGCGGACCTCGCACTTTCACCGCCGGAGAGGATCTCGTCGTGCACGGCTGAGCCCGGAAGTTTCGCCGCTTCGAACCCGATTCCGATCCCAACGCCCTTCACCGCGGGAATCGACATCATCGCCTGACCGATGCGACCGTCGAGCTTCCGGTCCCAAGACACATGAGACCCTATGCCGACAGGCAATCCAGTGCAGACGATCTCGCAGACTCCGCCAAGTGTGTCACCAGATTTCTTGGCTTCGTCTATCCGTGCGATGATCGCCAACTCGTGCCCGCGATCAAGAACTCTTACTACAGACTCGTCGGCGACTGCATTGAGGTCGGCCGGCAATTCGTCGGGAATCACTGCATCGATTCCGCCGACCTGCACGCTGTGACTTCCGATCCTGATGCCGAATTCTCCAAGGAGCTTTCGACAGATTGCCCCAGCGGCAACGCGCGCTGTTGTCTCGCGCGCCGAGGCCCGCTCCAGTACGTCACGAGCATCATCGCGATCGTATTTCAGCATTCCGGCAAGGTCTGCGTGGCCGGGACGCGGCCGCGTTACCGCACGCTTTCGCGAAACCACCTCGCCGTCTGCCGCTGGCGCATCGGGCTCGGGGTCCATCACCTCGCGCCAGTTTTCCCAGTCGCGATTGCGAATCATCATCGCGATCGGCGAGCCCATCGTGAAACCGGCGCGTACGCCGGACTGAAATTTGACCTCGTCGCGCTCGATCTGCATCCGGCGCCCGCGCCCGTAGCCCTGTTGGCGGCGCGCGAGATCAGCGTCGACGTCAGCGGCAACAAGAGGCAGGCCCGCAGGCGCCCCCTCGAGAATCGAAATCAGCGCTGGCCCGTGAGACTCGCCGGCAGTTGTGAATCGAAGCATCCCCTTCCTCCTCGCGGCCGTTTACAACGCAGAAACCCGGCGTTTCAGCCGGGCTCGCGTTCACATAATCACACCAGCTCGATGAGCGCTCGCCTATGGACAACTCGTCGTAAACGTATCCGGGAGTGTGACTATCACAACCCCTCCCCTTGTAGCGCCAACGAGAACCAGCTGACCCGTCGAGGCGCGGAATGCCGCCTTGATCGGCCCGATTATG